>JAUWZC010000009.1 GCA_030615565.1 Desulfobacteraceae bacterium
GATCCAGCAATGATCATCTATACCTCAGGTACAACAGGTCAACCTAAAGGGGCCGTGCTTACCCATGGAAATTTGGCCCATGATGCCCTTAATATCATTAAAATATGGGAAATAACGGATACCGATGTTTTATGTCATACCCTCCCTTTATTCCATATACATGGGCTTTGTTTCGCAATGCACACGTCCCTGATAGCTGGCGCCAAAATGGTCATGCTTGAGGAATTCAGAGCGGATCGAGTCATCAATGTCTTATCACAGACGGAAGGCGAACTTGCCTGCAATGTCTTTATGGCTGTGCCGACCATGTACACCAATATGATCAATTACCTTAAGGGAAAAACCATTGACTTTAGCCATATACGATTGCTCACTTCTGGTTCTGCTCCATTGTTGCCCAGAGACTTTTATAAAGTAAAGGAGGTCTTTGGTCAGGAACCTGTTGAGAGAGAGGGAATGACAGAGACCGGGATGAACTTTTCAAATCCTATACATGGGCACAGAAAGCCTGGATCCATAGGACTGCCTCTGCCCGGTTTAGAAGTAAAGGTCATGCATCCACAGAACCTCAAAGATGTAAGCCCTGGAGACACAGGGGAAATTTGGTTAAAAGGGCCTGGGATTACTCCTGGTTACTGGCACAAGAAGGAGGAGACAAAAAATGCCTTTTTCAAAGGTTGGTTCAGAACAGGTGATATCGGGAAAAAGGATGAAGATGGATATTATTATATTTCTGATAGGTTAAAACATATCATCATCTCTGGCGGGGAAAATGTTTCCCCTAATGAGATAGAGTCAATCATCAATCAACATGAGAGTGTAATAGAATCCTCTGTTGTTGGGCTGCCAGACGAGAAATGGGGAGAGAAAATCGTAGCCGCAGTTGCTCTAAAAACTGATACATCCACTACTGCACAAGAAATACGGCTTTATTGCAAAAGACACCTCCTGGATTGGAAATGCCCAAAGGAAATAATTTTTCTAAATGAACTGCCGAGAAACAAGATGGGTAAGATTTTGAAAGAGGAGGTTAAAAAACTATTTCATTCTGCTCAAGATTGAGTAAATATCTTTTCATATCAATACCTGAATTAAAACCACCTAAGCCATTAACAGCAACTACCCTATGACATGGGATAAGGATAAGAAGTGGGTTTTTCTTTAATGCCTGCCCAACAGCCCTTGCCCCCTTTGGTGTACCTACCATGAATGCAATATCGTTGTAAGTTTTTGTTTCACCATAGGGTACTTTGTATGCGCTCCTATAGACATTATACATAAATGGAGTAGCATTAATGTCCCACGGTAAATCAATTGGCGGATTACCCCCCTTAAGATAGGCCTCTATTACATCTATTAGGTCTTCATTATGTTTACGATCCTCAATAAATTCAGCCTCTGGTGCAAAGGGCTTTATCTTAGGTAAAAAACTTTGATCCCTGGTAAAACTAATCTTCACCCTGACTGCTCCAATATTTGAAGAGGCAACATATACTGACAATCCATTATATTGAAACTCCCAGTAATAGATATTTTTTGTAGTGTCCATTGTCTTTTGTCCGTTGTCAGTTGATAATTTATAATTGATAGTTGATAATTGTCCGTTGCAGTTATCTTCCAAATACAGTTATTGGCTGGGTTGGCTTACTTTCTAAACCATCTCTGTCAACTGCTGTTACTACGTATTTCTTACTCTTTCCTGGTTTAGGACCAACCATAATAAATTTTGGCTCATTAACAGTGTCAACCTTACTTAGACCAAAAAATCCTTTTTCAAAAACATTGTAAGATGCAATATCTGGCTCAGTGTTGGCCGACCAGGTAAGGACCGCCTTTCCTTCTTTAAATGTTGCATCAAGCCCCTTAGGTGCTCTTGGTTTCGGTTTTGTCCTGATGATTATCATATCTGAAAAATCGCTTATTAGGCTATCCTTATCCTCGACCTTAATTTTATATCTATATTCCCAACCATCTTTAAGCCATTTGTCCACATAAGAGGTCTTTCCCTCAACAGAGGCTATTTCAGAAAATTCTCCCTCGTCACCCAAACTCCTGAAGATATGATATTTTAATATATCATTTTCCGGATTTGGCTGCCAGAAAAGGGGTATTTCCTTAACATGAAGACTTTCTCCTCCAAATCCAGAAGGTCTGACCGGCCTTGGTTTGGTAGTTGCAAGAACTATTTTGGATGACTTACTTTCAACGTCTACCTTATTATAGGATGTTAATTTATAACAATAGGTGGTGTTGTCCATTAATGGTTTATTATGTCTTCCTTTATCAAGGTATTTGTTTTTCTTTGGATTACTTATTTTTTTAATTAAGACATATTCCCCTTTCTTTGCTGTTGAGCGATACAATTTGTAACCTTTGACCTCTTCCTCGGGGCAAATATTCCACGTAAGCTTTACCTTTCTGGCCATCCCACTTTTTGCCTTCAGTCGCCTTGGCATTGGGGGTAGCCCCTTAGTTGTAGCTGAAACAACATTTGACATGGACCCCTCTCTTTCATTATCTTCAAAAAGAGAAATCCTGTAGTAATAAGTTGTTTTATCTTTCAGGCCTTCGGTATCGATAAAACTATCAATCTCCCGATCAATAATCTTTTTTATTTTTACAAACCCCCCTTCACTTGACGTACTCCTGTAAATAAAATAGCCTTTGACATGCTCTGAGGTAGCCTGAGTCCAGCTCAGTTTGATCTGCCTGATCATATCTCCCTTGGCCAAGACCCCTTGGACTACAGGGAGACAACTGCCCTTCATAGGACTTGAGAGGTCAGTTTCCAGGTTTTTTTCATTGTATGCGCTTACCTTGAAATAATATTCCTCTCCATCAGCCAGATTTTTATCCAGATAATTTATCTTAAATAATTTGTCCAGAGTGGTATCAATCCCCAAGCCTAAATCTTTTCCCAGGAGATTGGCTACTTCCTTGTAAGGGCCTCTTGCTATCTTTGCCCTATAAAGCTTGTATCCCATAATTTTGCTTGGATCAGGGCTTTTGATTGGATTGGGCGACCAGGTTATTTTAATGCTTTTTACATGAGCTTGGGTGCTTAGAATAATAGGGGGATTAGGAGTCAGTGCCGTCTCAGCACGGATCGTCTTGGAAAAATCACTTTCCTTGCCTTTCGTATCAAATGCCTTGATTCTGTAATAATGAGCCGTATTTTTCTCTAAGCCCTCATCTATATATTCGACCTGAGTCACCTGGGCTATTTTTACAAATGGGCCTCCTTCTGATTGACTGCGAAAGATTTTATACCTTGCAGATTTTGAACCAGGACCATTTTCCCAAGATAGACTAATTCTTGTGGTCCCAGGTCTGAAAGTTATATTCACCGGAGCTGTAAAAATATCCCTCTTAGGAGCAGCTAGTTTTGCTTTACCTATATCTAAGTCAATAACCTTAGATATATTAAAACTAAGCCGCCTTATTTCCTCCCTTAAGCCTGAATCTCCAAAAGACCTCAACTTCTTGTTATATATAAAAGATTTTCCTTGTATTTTAGCAATCTTACAAATAACCTCAATTACAGGACCACTCTTTTTCACGCTACCCACTATAATCATATCCAGACCAAGTCTGTTTCCAATATAAACCACATTAGAAAGATCGCAATTCTGCTGAAGATCATTGAGGGATAAAAAGGTCTCTAACTCTTTACGATTAAGGATATTGAGAGATGAAGTCCTTTCTAAAAAGTTGATAAGTGTATTAGTAACAGTGGCGTCATAACCCCTGGCATCTAAGTTGAGGATATTAAAATTGAAAACAGCAATTTTTGCTTTATAAGGACGGGCTGGTCTTGGATAAAGGGCGAGTATAATAAATAGTAGAGCAAAAAAAAGATAGGGAAATGATTTTATTCTCATCAACTCGCATAAAAAGGTTTAGTGAGAATGAACCAACAATTATTAATAAGGTATTCCGGCGGGCCTACAAGACCACTTCTGTATTCTGGGTGACAAAATAGAGTTTTCCAGAATACCGGATGAATAATAGATTGATATTGTTTATCCTCACTATATATTCTGAGCTAGTTTGGCAATCATCTCTGAGGACTTTTGAGATATTGGACTTGATATACCCTTAAGATTCTCATCAAAGATAGCATCTGTATATCTCTCTATGGCCTCTTCGTATCTACGCCTTTTGAATTGTCTTTCTGCCTCATGAAAATAGACTAACTCCAGACTCTGGAAATGTTTTAAAATACTTAAACCAACCTCTGAAACCTTTTGATTCGTCAACTCATTCAAAATCTCCACCTCTGTGGGAAGTTCTAAGGGATCTTCTTTAATATTAGCCGCAGGTATGCCGTGATGATAGTTATCCTGTTTTCCAAGCTTACCGGAAATAGTATTGGCAAAGATGTTCTCTCCGGTCATAGTATCTACTAATTTATAGGCGATCTCTACAAAACTCATTATTTTGGTTTTGCCAGTCTCATAGGTGAAAAGCTTATATACAGGCTTTTCTATTTTCATGGGTGGGGCTGTTTTCATCTCCTCCTCAGTAGGATGGGAATGCACAATCCGCCATCTTTCAAAGGCCGGGTTACTCTCTGTCCGGGTATCTATCTGAACCCTGACAGTGTTGCTGCTTGGAAAATTTTTACTTTTAGAGGAGAAATGTAATACATCCCCCAAGATAAAGGTATCTATCCCTCTCATCTTACCTACTCTTTTGGCTGTATCCATATCTACCAATCCAGTCTGACCTAACTGCATCTCTTTCAAGATGGATTGCAGATTTTCCCGCTCAATAATCTTCAAATCCCCACTTGCATTTTTGGATAGAAAGGTTACGAGCTTGCTGGCAATTATCCTGCCTGCATCCTTATTTTCAGTTGGATAAGAAAAATCAAAGACAGCAATAGATTTTCTGATCCTATTTTTAATCTTATCCTTTACCAATTGCAGTTTATGAAAGAGCCCCTCGTAGTCAGGATTAATACTGTCCAGTTTCTGTAGCAATACAAGTGCGTTGCCCCACTTTTTTAGTTCTATATAGACATCACTCCTTTGATCAAGTTTCTGGCAAAGGCTGTTTATAAAATTTTTATAAAAACGACTATCAACAATAGAAGGAGAATATTTCATAGATGTGAGCAATTCCTCAACAGCTCGTGTCAGCTTCCTCTGGGAAGAAAATTTCATTGCCTTATCGAAATGCGCCTCTCCTCCTTTAAGCTTCAAAGATTCCACCCTTTTCACAAGCTGTTCATTATCCGGCTCATATTCCAGCGCCTTTTCATATAAAAAGAATGCTCTATCCCAGTTCCTTAACCCTATCGCCTCCTCCCCCTTATTGATGAAGTAGTCTATACTATTATTGGCCTGGGCAGTCTCATAAAGTTGCTGTATATCGTAATAATTTGGATCGATATCAACAACCGCTTTGAAGGCATTTACCGCCATCCTCCAGTCCTCTTCTTTGCTGAATTCTATCCCCTGTTTATAAAAGATCTGAGCTGCCTTTTCTTCTGCCCTAGCCAGTTTATCCTCTGTCTCCTCGTATCCTGGAAAGAGTTTTTTGACTCTTCTTAACTTTCCTACTGCATTCGTCCACTCTTTATTAGCCATATGGGAGTCAGCTTGAGTATACAGGGACTTGATATTAGCTAAAAGATCATCTTTTCTTTTGACAAGATCATTAAACATTGTATCTATAGGTTTATTTTGTGGGTCTAAATTGTAGGCACGATCTATTTCCTTAACAATTCTATTCAGCTCTTGAAAGCTCGGATCTGGGTTATCTTCTAAGAATCCCTTAACCTTCTTATAGTAAACCAGCGCCAATTCTTTTTTGGCCTTGGTTAAGGCCTGTAAATATTCCTTGTTGTTTGGATTTTCCTTAAGTGCCTTCTCATAAAACCCTATAGCATCACCCCAGCGTCCCTTTTTACTTAGCTCCTGGCCTGTGCTAAAATTTTCCTGCCCTCCAACACATCCCAGAATAAAAACTAAGGATATAAACACGGCCAGAAGCAATCCTTTCCTCTTCATACTCTCCCCTCCTCAAAACAGATCACAAACAAGGTGATTAATTTTTTATTAACCTGATGTTTTTAGTTACAATTATGGCGACAGCTCAATCTCCAGCCTATTCTGGGTTATTTCAGATATTTTAATAGACCTGCCACCTAAATTTTGTCCTGACAAGTCGTTTGCTAAAGACTGGGTATCACCCTGAAGATCTATTTCCAGTTCTACCCTTCCATGGGCATATGATCTCAGTCTAATGTCCTTTATTCCTCGAATTTCATTTGTGAGAAATGTTTTAAAAGAGTTTAACTCATCGTAGGAGTGAAATTTGGATGCAAAAAGTTTTACCTCAACCACATTAGTTAAATCAGATGACCATTGGTTTAAAATATCATCCATTAATGTGCTGGCCAGCAATTCAGCAGCCTGCTCTGTGGAAGGTTGGACTAAACCTTGAATACCAGGTAACCGTTTTGTCTCGCTTCCAGTGGTGATGATATTGCTAGTGTCAACATTGATTACCTTTGCAGATATAGTTGCACGATTGGAATACATTTCAACATCACCAATCTTAAAAGGATTACTGCTGGTTTCCACACTACACAAAACTATAACCTCGGCTCCAAAACGCTGGCCGACCTGAGCTGCAGCCTGCGGATCACGAGCCAAACTCTTAAGACTCTCATGCTCTAAATTTTTCCTAACAGTCTCTGAATCAACTAACTTAAAGCCCTTTGATAAAAAATATTTTACCATACTGGCTTCAGCCATAAAATCCTTCTGGTCCTTTCCACCAAAGAGAATCATCAAGCGAGGTTTCGATTTTCTTGCAATAATCAAACGAATTGCCTCAAGGTCATTTTTAATCTGACCTGTGCTGACTATAGCCTGAATGGTCACTTTATAGATATCTCCTTCCCTTTCATCAGAAATCACCTCATACGATTGAATATATCCCTTTGATTGTGACAGGATCTTATCAGATATAACCTGATAATTCTCCACCAGTGTCTCATTGCTAATCATTACACCAACTGCCTGTTCAACAACAAGCCTCTGGGCATCTGAAATAGCTCTATCCCTCGCAATATCAACAAAACCCTTATGGATTGATGCAGTTCCCTGTGCTTGAACTATTTTTTGTGCATGTGCCAGATTAAAGGCCGGTATGGCAAAGAAAAAGCATAATGCTAAGATAAAGATATATCCCTTCATTAATCCGCTCCAACTAAATGTTTTTACAAAAGAATGACTCATGACCTTGGAACAGATTAGAATATCATGAGAAAAATGTCAAATGAATTGCCATAAGATTAAGTTTTACTTTAAATATAACTTACAACTGATTGATATACTAATAAATAGAACTAAAAAAGGGCTTATGCCCCACCATTTTGGTGAAATGTTCAAGAATGTGGAGTTAAAGGGAATCTTCCCTTCATACTGATGAAATCGATGGAAAGCTTGTTAGTGATCCCTTGTCTGTATTTAGTACCGAAATGCCCTTCCCTTGGAAAGAGTTCAATCCTAAATTGAAACAGACCAGGAAATTCATTGATCACTTTTTTAATGGCTTTTCTTATGAGGATTTGGCGATCATGTTTTCGAATCAGTTCAAGAAATATCAAATACCTATAACCATGCAATAGAGAGGTTTTTAAGACTCTTGGAGTATCTGGATAGAAAAAAACAGGACCGTCATTATGAAATTTCTCTTTTGGATGTGACCCCTGAAGAAATGGAGGCCGCTAAAAAAATGCCTTTAAACCTATATGATTTTCTTCTTTTCGATAGACGATGGTTATTTGGGCTGCTGCTTTTTTTAGGCTTATGGTTGTCAGGCAGGGATGAAACAGAATTTCCTGTTAAGGCAGTTAGGAAGCCTAACCAAAAAATGGCATTTCAACTCTTCTGATAATGGTTTGTCTGCTCAGTTACTACGAAGTTCGGGCTAAAGGTTACAAACTGTATTGGAAAGTTTTATGGCTGCAATACGGGTTATGTAGCAGAATACAAAAGCGAAGTGATAGACAGTACCTATACAATATATGGGATTTCCAAAAAAAAGCAGGACCTCGATGGACCTGCTTCACCACTTAAAAGGGGTATCCGCAAAACCACCTTACATTTGAATATTAATTCCCGTGATGTCTTTCTCTAAATCAAATTTAACCATCCCCCAAACTGGAATACGATGGATAGTTTCCTTATAACTACCCCAGGGTTCAGTAATATGGAGAACTTCTTCATAGTCCACTTTTCCATTCATATTGACATCCTGGTAGGTAAAAACGCAATAGGTTCCTTTCGGTATGTTATCAAATGTAAACGATACTTTTCCTGCTTTTTTCAGGTCAGTATTCATTTGTATAACCTTGCATGGTGATTGTGATAGTTCATGCCTTGGGATATTGAAATCTCGAAATCCTTCCATATTAAGTAGACATATATATATGTCCCCATCATATTGAAAAGTCACTTCTCCTGATACGGTGAATTTTTCTTCTGCATAAGCAAAAGCCGAGACCATTAAAAGAACTCCCAAAAAAAGCATTGATTTTTTAAACATGATACACCTCCTTTTTTGGAAAAAAACTTAACCTTATTTTCATCATATTCTTATTATTCTTCAGCTAATATTTTATTTCCCTTTCCTTTATCGATTACCTTGCCGCACTTACCTATGACTACGTTGTGAGAGCTTTGCAGCAGAACATTAGCCGCTGAAGCCTTAAAAAGAGTAAAACCGTTGCCTACCAATGTGTTTCGGTACCCCTTTAGACTTTTGAACGGCATGAGCATGGCAGCGCACAATCCCGACCCCTCGATCCTGTTAATTGAGCATACTATCTTTTTCATTTTTACTTCCTTTTAACCCTCTATTTAAAAAGCGTTCCCTTAATTTTTTGAATATGTTAATATAGTTGACGTTTAGGTGACGGTTCGAACCGTCATACTTTTTTCATTATTATCCTGAAGCCCGTAAAGTTTCCCCATTCCTTCCAACAGATTCTACGGAGCTAAAGCAATGGTCGAAAAAGCCAAAGAGCCCATAAGAATCGACCTTAATCAATTCAAGCTACATATCAGCCTCAAGCACAATCTTGAATTGACCCTTCATTTCAACTCGCCATCGCGAAGGTTTTACCTCTCATTGATAGCGTTTGTCGTTAATGAGATGAAAAAAATAGGAAAAATCACATCCATACTCCTGGAAGAACACCTTGACCTGCTTGCTTTACTTAACGAAACTGTTGGAGGTTCAGCCGGATCATCAAGCAAGGAGCATCTGCTCCCGAGGATTTATAGAAAATGGAAAGATGCCCTCCCTGACCTGGAGGACGCCCAGCTTTTTAAGGTCCTTGGAAGAAAAAAAGGGTATGATAATGCGATTGGAAAGACCAATCAATTTACCGAAGGAGAAAAAGACAGTTGGGCTAATCTTTTTGAGTACAAAGGGAGCGGAGAGAATGTGAGGTTGAGGTTTTCAATAGATAAATTAGGAGCAGGTTTGAATGACGTGGTCATAACTTATGGGGAAGACCCAAATTTGGTAAACGCAGATGCCTGGAAGAGATTTATCACAGATCTCAAACAAAAGGTGGAAGACAAGCCAAAACCGGAGCGTGCATATCGCATCTTCAAGGAGCCTGAAACTCCAGTATCTCAGCTGAGAAAATGGAAGATAACATGGCCAAGCCGATGGGGGTGGCAAGCTCTGGCTGCAGTGATTGTATTCGTTGTGGGAGTTACAACCTTAGCAGTCTGGAAATTCTATTTTTATTCTCCTCAAGTCGAGGTTGCTTCTGTGGAAAGGATGGCATTTCCATTGCCTGACAGACCCTCTATCGCAGTAATGCCTTTTACCAACATGAGCGTAGATCCAGAGCAAGAATTTTTTAGCGATGGATTAACCGAGGAGATCATCACTGCACTTAGCAAGGTTCCAAAGCTCTTTGTGATTGCTCGAGACTCTACATTCACTTATAGGGGGAAGCCAGTGAAGGTTAAGCAGGTGGCGGAAGAACTGGGAGTAAGGTATGTTTTAGAGGGAAACGTTAGAAAGGTCGGAGACAAGATCCGAATAACAGCCCAGTTGATTGATGCTCTTACCGGGCATCACTTGTGGGCGGAACGGTATGACCGAAATCTGATCGACATATTTGCTGTTCAAGACGAGATCACAAAAAAAATCATCACGGCCATGCAGGTGAAGCTGACTAACGGCGAGCAAGTCCGGGCGGCTGCAAGGGCAACAAATAACCTTGAGGCCTATCTGAAGTACTTACAGGCGATGGATTATATCTACCAATTTAATATAGAGAGTAATGCTTTGGGAAAGAAATTGGCAGAAGAAGCTATTGCCTTAGACCCAGAGTATGCCTGTGCATACAGAGCTCTCGCTAGAACCCACATTATGGATGCGTGGTTTGGCACAACTAAATCCCCTAAACAGTCTTTAGCCAAGTCCAAGGAGTTGTTACAAAAGGCTATTGTCTTGGATAACACTTATGCTGAAGCCCATGCCACGTTGGGCATCCTGTTTTCAATGACAGGGAAACATGATAAGGCTGTTGCCACAGCGGAGCATGCTGTCGCCCTTAATCCCAATTCAGCTTTTACCCATGCGATGCTGGGGCATACACTTAGGTTTGCTGGCAGATGGGAGGAAGGCATTCCGGAATATAAGAAAGCGATACGTCTTAATCCTATCCCTCCGGATCAGTACTTTTTTGGTTTAGGATTGGCCTACGCCTGGACGGGGCAATACGATGAGGCAATAAAATGGTGTGAAAAAGCAGTCCGTCAAAAGCCCGATTCTTTTTTTGCCCATTTGATGATGGCTGTGATTTATAGCTTGTCAGGACGGGAGGAGGAAGCACGGGCTGAAGGTGCTGAAGTGCTTAGGATAAATCCCAAGTTTTCTCTCGAGAAATTTGAAAAGAGATGCACAGGCAAGGATAAAGAACGGTTTATTGGCGCCTTGCGCAAGGCGGGGCTGAAGTGATGGAAGATAAATAGTAGAAGAAATTAAACCGTTACTGAAGGCTTATTATCTTAATCCAAGAGATTCCATACACTAAATTCCCACATATTGTAGTCAGCTCCTACCCTCGAAAATTCAACAATTGCGTGCCAAAGTCAGAATATCCTATCAGTCTGATTTTATTCAAGTATTGCAAATGTATTCATAACAGTATCAGATATTACAGGCTGAGGTCAAATTAGGGGTAAATGTGCAGATTTGCAATCATAGCTTTTTTGGCCTTTAAAGTATCTTAGATAATATAACTATACTTCGATCTCTGTGCCTTCCCTTGCAAAAAAAGACCTCGGAAATTGTCTCTGGCATTCCCTTTCCATATTAAAAAGAAAGGTATCGTTGTGGTCTGGGTCATGATGGAAAAGAGCTAACATTTTTACTCCAGCTTGTTGGGCTACCTCTACAGCTTGCTCCCAACTGCTGTGGCCCCAGCCTTTCTTCTCCTTTAATTCATTCGAGGTGTATTGCGCATCGTGAATGAGGAGATCAGCATTTCTGGAAAGGGCCACTACATTAGGGTCTATTTCATCTAGATGCTCCACATCTGTGCAATAAACCAATCTTTTTCCTCCTTCCTCGATACGGTAGCCATATGCATCTCCAGGATGGTTGTGCTTGGAAGCTATGAATTTAATTCCCCAAGATGATGTAAAACTGGTTGCATCTGGCTCTAAGAAAGATAAATTCGCCCTCATATTATCCAAAGCCAAAGGAAAGTAATCACGTTCCATCTGTGTCGTAAAGATGCTCTCAAGACTCTTGGTATGCCTGCCTTTTCCACAAATAAATATGCGAAAGCGCCTTCTTGGATCATATGCCGATTTGCAGAAAGGGAAACCCTGTATGTGATCCCAGTGGGTATGTGATAATATAATATTAATATTGGCAGACAGTTCATAGGAGTTGGTCAAGATATCATTACACAGCTTTCGAATTCCAGTGCCGGCATCTAATATAGAAATCCTGCCGGTACTAAAAGTTATTAGGATGCATGAGGTGTTACCACCAAATTGGGCGAAATCTGGGTCAGGTACAGGTATGGAGCCTCTTGTGCCATAGAAAGTGACTTTCATGTTACCCCTTTCCATTTCATTAAACAAATCCACAATATCTTGGGGTTAGTCACCATAATCGGGTACGCTCGGGAATTTAAATATTTTTACCATATTGGAAAATCGCTATCAATCTAATTCTATTTAAAGAATACATAATCTAGTCATAACATTATCGGATTTTAGAAGCTGGACTTGTTATATTATTCTCTAAGGCGACTTTGCTGTTCTGGCAATAAAATTGGTAGGGCGGTTTGTTCCGCGTGATGATGAACGCTGTCAATCTTTTAATTTCATCAGAAATGTCGACCTCAAGTATAGCCCACAAACGATTCCTACCAAGGCACCACAAGCGTTAGCAGCCATGTCTGTTATTGAGAAAAATCTCGCTGGCACAAGATATTGACCAACCTCGAGTCCGATGCCAAGCGGGATCATCAGCAATGCGGATATACATGCACTCTGAACGCTTCGAAAGCCGATGAAAGGAAGAGAAGAAAGCCAAAGGTAGGCAAGAGAATGATACACCAAGTCAGCCAACGTGAAATCTAATGGGAACTCTACTCTGGGTGTGAGTGAAAGGTAGCATACCATACCGATTGATAGTGCCCAGAGGAAAAGGACGATCCTTGAAAATAACTGTGTATTTGAGGCGTTCGTGGTATACATCTTATTCAACATGGCACTGATTATACACCATCGCTTCAAAAATTATACGATATTCCTACCCATTTCTTTAGCCACGAGAGAAAAGCGCACGTTCACAAAAAAAAGCAGGGTCAATATGACCCTGCCGTTACTGCATTATAGATAGCTTTGATTATCTCTTCTTACAATCCCACCCTGAATCCTTCAAGACCGACAAGGCCAGAACCATGAAATACCATGCTGCCGGGTTCGGACACTGGGTTGTGCCGCATATTACTCCTATGCAACATTTTTAGGCAAGTGAACTGTGATGTGGTTACCCTCATCTTCAGATGTTGTAAACCTGATATCACCCTTGTGGGTGCGGGCTACGAGTAACGCGTTGTAGGTTCCCAGCCCAGTGCCACCATCTTTATCCTTACTTCCCTCACGCACTATGTTATCGCATCCTTTAGCGCTTTCCCTGGTACAAACCTGGGTACCTTCTTTGCCTTGATTTTGATCTCTTTACCAGTCTGTGGATGTCTTCCCTTCCTGGCCTTCCTTTGTGCCACCTTAAAGGCTCCGAAACCAATTAGTGTGACCGTGTCCTTCTTTTTCAATGCCTTGGTGATTGTTGAAAAAACACAATTCACCGCTGCCTTGGCCTCCTTTTTGGTCTTGACGACCTTGGCCACCTCATTGACTAGATCCCCTTTGTTCATGTTCTTTCCTCCCTTCTTTTAAATGGTAAAGTTGTCAATTAATAACCTTAAGAACACCGAGCTGGCTTTATTTGAAGAGTTCCCGGATCACTTCGGATCAACCCTCAACCTACCGAGAGTCAATTATCTTTTGTTACGTATAGATAGTAGAATACTGTTAGCTGGAGCAGGCGCAATATATCGATTCCATAGACTGTTAAGTCATTCTTTTCATCACATCCTTTTGATTCAGACTACAGGGTTTACCAGAAAGACCATTGATGGAATGAGAGCACATATTTCAGGGTCAAGAAATCAGGCCAAACCCTCTTTATCTCTGTGAACCCTGCCCGCCATCGCTCTCGCTCAGGCGAGGCAGGCGGGTCCGTGAGCTCTAGCGACTAAAAGGAGCGGGCGAGAGAAATCAATGACAATGGCAACAGGCGCTGGCTTTGTCAGGTCTCAGCATTCAACATTTCCAATACGTTTGCTGATTTCCCCAACAATCTCCTGAAGGCCTTTATAAATCCACCACAGGTAGTACCGCTCTGTTCAAGGCAGTCTGCCGCTATGTGGCGCCAATTTCCGGAAAAGCTGTAGTTTACCGTTGACGAAGCATTTATTCTATTGTAGAATTACGTATTCAGAAAAACGGAGGAAATAAGTATGAAAATATCCGAGAGAGGTCAGATTACAATCCCTAAAGCCCTTCGAGATCGATTTGGACTCCAGATGAACGTGGAGGTCGAATTTATCCCCACAAAGGACGGCGTCTTATTGCAGAAAAGAAGCCGAAGCAAACATCCAGTAGATCGGGTGTTTGGGATTCTCAACAAACCTTCTGATACTGACAGATACATCGAAGAGGTCAGGGGAAGATGATTTCCGCTGTTGACACCAATATTTTGCTTGACGTTTTCTTGCCCGATAAACGGTTCGCCGAACAGTCAGCCAGGCTCCTCAAGGTGGCATATGACGAAGGTGCACTGCTCATCTGTGAAATCGTTTATGCCGAACTGGTCCCTCAGTTCAGTGATAGGCATACCCTGGACAGTGCCCTGGCTACGTTAAACATATCGATATCCCCTTCCTCCCCTGACATTGCGTTCCTTGCCGGTGAGAGATGGGGCCTGTACAGAAAAGCAGGCGGAGCCAGGAAGCGAATTATCACCGATTTCCTTATAGGAGCCCATGCAACGATTAAGGCTGAACGTTTTTTGACACGAGACAGGGGATTGTACAAATCCTATTTTGCAGAACTTGTTATTCTCTCTTGAATACCTAAAGAACTGAGCCCCGTCTTCTAAACCCTGCTCCCTGTCGCCTGGCAACTGCAAAGCGCCATGTCTTTGCCTCATGCCAAAACCTGACACTGATCCTGCGTGGCCCCTGTTACAAATTTTTAGTTAATAGTGTAGCCCCACGGGTAAGCCTGTCGAGAGCCTCCAGGTCGAACGACCCGTGGCACCAATTAGTTTCGCCGATTAGCTTCGCGAACGGCGGGACTTAGTGGCACGACATCCCGACCGTAATCCCGACCACAAAAGGTCGAGACTAAAGCCGTGGCTTTCTACGGGCGGGGTAAAGGCTTGCCCGCCGTCCTTATGGCGGGTTTGACCCCATCTTAACTCTCCTTGATTTCAGAATTAAATCCTCTCCGGTTTAAGGATTTCTTACCATCTTTTTAAAACTTCACACAGAACGAAAATGCGCTAATTTCTCCGCTAAAATCTTCTTGACCCGATTACTAAATCCAAAAGGATATAAAGAAAACACATCAGGAAGTCTTTCCTCCAATTTATGAAAAATCGTATCTATATTTGGATCACTCAACGTTGAAAGCCAATTATATTGCTTTCTGATTTTACTTCTTACTCGTATCCTATCCAGTTTATCAAATTTTGGTATAAGGTTAATGCCATCCTCAAGGATTTGAAGTATTTCTCTTACGTCGTCTGGTCTTAAACGGGCCATACATACCCTCCATTACTCTAAACGTATAGGCAGTAGGGATTTCTTCTCCGTTGAGCCTTCTCCTGTACCTGTCAAGAACCATGTCTCTATCGTCAGGATGGATAAAATCATCAAAGGGGAAGGCGGTACTTTTCTTCCAACACTTGCAATTCTTCCTCGACCTTTTTGTATCTAACAATATCCTTCTCTAATTCCCTGACCCTTTGATCCAATTCTTCATACGTCGGCTTTTGTGCCATTACAGTATCCTCCTGTTGAAAATAAACAAAGACCACTCACACGCGGGCCTTTACTATGCGTATGCCTCTTGCCAGCTCCATAATTAGTTGTGTTTATCCCTGAATGTGGGCATTTTCTTCACCAGTTATCACTTCTGAATATGGATAGTGTAAAATATGCAGGAGGGTATTATGCATTGCGAAACCTTTTTTAACCTTCTGAAATAAATAGTTGCAAAAGGTTGCTTTTTTGTGTACTATTACAACGAATACAAGGAGGTGCACTTATGGCTAAAGCAATTAAGATTTCAGAGGCATTAGCTACGGTTGCAGCGTTATTTGCCAAGGTAGAACACCGTTCAGTAGCAGGCCAAGTAGAATACTGGGCAAAACTTGGTAAAATAGGAGACGAAAATCCTGACCTGCCGATATCATTCATAAAGGATATTCTTCTTGGTAGGGAACAACTGCGTGCTGGCCAGAAAACACCATATATATTTGGTGAAGGCGAATGACGCTCCAAGTCTTTCAATCACCTCTTTTTGAAAGGCAGAAGAAGCATCTTCATCCAAAAGAAATTTGAATACTGGATGATGTCATCAGAAGACTTTCGGATGATCCGCAGATCGGCCAAGAAAAGAAAGGGGATTTGGCAGGTGTCTGCGTGTATAAATTCAAGGTTAAAACCAGGCTTTTACTCCTCGCCTATGAGTTCAATGATTCCGAATTGCTATTAATTTCTATCGGATCCCATCAACACTTCTATCGGGATTTGAAGCACTATATAAAAGCATAGCCCTTTTTCCTGGCGAATAGGCTCTTAGAATCAGTTTGCGGGGCAGTTATCAATAAATGGAGGGTTGGCTTGAATTACTGCTACTTCTCTTCATCGAATAAATCCTCTAATTTATTAAGAATCCCATCCAAGGTCTTTTTCCGGTATTCAGGCAATTTATAATACATTCCACTTCGCGATCTGTACCACTTCTCCGATCTTTATTCTTTCTCCGCTCAGTCTCACTACGATGTTCAGGCCCCATATAATGCGCATTATTAGGCACTCTGCGCTCTTTATACGATCTCTTATCTTTGTTTTTTCTGCGTTCAAAGAATAACATTCTCCTACAACCTCCTTTCGTATCCAAAAACCCGCAACATCTTGAGCGTAAGTACCCTGCCTAAAATGACAACGTACGTACTGAAACCTCAGCTCTCAGAACAGTATCCATTCCGTATGCTGACGCAACATTTGCTAAGCTGTAGGCCTATGATGGAAGTATCCTCTCTGGCGTCTGGAGATTTTATGAGCAATACGTAAAGAAGTGATTGGGTCAAGAGTAAAATTTTGATCTGGAGAAATGTCAAAGGCAAAGATTTGGCCCCCAGTCATTCATTCTATTTGTTCCACTGGTTCGATCGATTGAACTAAAAATGACAAAGGTCGTAAGACATAAGGCGTGAGGAGAGAGTCAAAATTTGTTAATGAACTCCTGCTTTTTACCTTGACAAATTGTACAGAATATGTCATTTTAGTTATCGAATTGTACAAATTAATGAGGTGTTGCTGTGGGAGATTCGCTATTAAAACTTAAACTAAGTGAAGCCCGGGCCAAATTGACCCAACTGGATAAGCTTTTGAAGCCTGGTGAAGCCTTGCAGGTTAACAAAAGAGGCAAGGCATATGCCCGCATTGAGCTGCTCGGAGAGACGGATCCGTATGAGAAGGTGTTGCAAATGATTGAGGCCCTCCCGGAGGCAGAAGAAGAATTACGGCCAGTAGCTCAGAGCTATAAATCAATCTTGTATGGAAGCAAAAATGGAAACTCTGAAAGGATTTGATGAGATTTACTGCGATGCCAGTTTCTTTGTCGCGTTATTTTCAAAAAGGGACACCAAACACAAGCGTGCTTTACAACTGTTCAAGGAGATCAAGGAAAACCGAATCTTGATCCACACCTCCTGGTTTATTATCTCGGAGGCCATGACCGTCCTTCTTTACCAATACGGTTACTCTGAGGCGCTCACCTTCAATCAATCGATTGATCTCTATAGAGTCTATCATTCCACGAAAAGCCAACATCATCAAGCCATTGCCTTATTCAATCTCTTTGGTAAGGACAAAAAAATCTCCTTCGTGGACGCCCTTTCGCGTGTCCTCATATCAGGGGAACGTAAGAATATGCCGGCTCTCTCTTTTGATGAGGATTTTAAAACCTTGGGGCTCACTACCATTTCTTGAGACTTACAGCAATTTCTACACCTCACCTCACAGTATGGTTCTGGATGAAGCATTCCAACTGAGATACCTGGGTTTGCGTGAGCTCCCCAAACTGCACACCACGTCGCCTCATTATTATAGAGCTGAGAGGGAATTCGCTAGTTAGTTCGAAATCTGAAATTGTATTAAATGGTACCTTCTTCAGATGAAAACCATTGTTGGCCAAATAGATTTCAAGTTCACGTGATTCGTTTAACTGATCTCCATCGGCAATATAACGAAACGCTAGCCCACCCCTGCTGATATCTATAATTTGACCAATTTCCTTAATATGAGATCCGAATGCAGCAAATGCAAGATCTTGCGAACGGAATCGCTTATGTTTCCTTTTGTCAACTAGCTCTTTACTGTCCATTGTTTTATGCTTCTTCCAAAAGCATGGGGGGAAGCTTCCATGAGCTTCAACCTCGTTCAAGCTCTTTCGACTCTAAGATGTTATGATTACATCTGCAATAGTTAGATACAAATCTTTTGAACAGGACTGTCTTCGACCCACTCGATTATCCCATCACACCGACATTATGCGGCTTGAAGTTGATTTCAAACCAGCGGGCTGGTTTCTTTTCCAAGCCCTCAGCTTCAAAACATGCTATGGCCAACTCCAGAGTGTGATAATCCAGTTCAAAACCATCCCAGCCCAAAAAATGCAGTTGTTTGTTTATTTGCAAAAGGTTCATGTGGGGATTAACTAAAATGGTATTTGCCAAGTCCCTGATAAAGCCATGAATTATACATGGCTCCATCCCCTTCTTTTCCAAACGCTCTATAAGAATCCGTGTAAGTTGGTTCAAATCATCTCCCCTTGAGGGTTGTTTCCTTCCCCACATAAATCACATTGAATATCTTTATCCCTTACTACTTCCTTTATCATCTTCCTTTGCCTCGTTTTCATAAGTTTGAATGGTATTGCCACACTCAATGATGGCCCGCCTTAGGAGTTCAGTGATTGGAAGTCCTGTTTTCTCTCTCCACTCTATATAAATTAAAAATCTCAGAACCTATGGATATGGACCTTTGACAGCCAGAAAAGTTTGCTTTCCCCAATTTAATAATTGCCTTTAAGAATTTCTATCTTCTAAAAAAATAAACATGACTGTCAAAGGCGATTATAGGGAAAATTATCTTAGCCCTTCTTTAGATTTTCAGCAGAGGTAATATATTGATTCAAT
The DNA here is from genome assembly GCA_030615565.1 of Desulfobacteraceae bacterium. Classification (GTDB taxonomy): domain Bacteria; phylum Desulfobacterota; class DSM-4660; order Desulfatiglandales; family B25-G16; genus B33-G16. Next base: position 19,063 of record JAUWZC010000009.1, read on the forward strand.
GGAGATAATACCATTTAGTCATCTAAAAGTCTTACTGGGCATGGAGAATAGATGGCATAAAAAAGTATAATTGAATTCAGCTATTTATATTTTCATTTGACTACCTTCTTCTATTTATCAAAATCTTCAAACATTGATTTTCTTCAAAAATCGTTCTTTTTTAAAGCCCTTTGTTTTTTCCCATTACATTTTTTCCTTTTATAGGTGGGAGAATCAATGGTTTACATGGTGGGCAGGAATTTTGCTAATCTTTGGATAATTAAACTGGAAAAGGCTAAACTGGATAAAAAGATACTTTTTATTGAGGGAGGGAAGGGAAACAGAGCCCCAAAAGGATGCTGAAACTCATGAAAGATTTATGGCGCCAAATTCCATGAGACCTTTGCAAAGACTGACAATTTTTGTCACCCTAAAAAAGAGGATGGGCTTTTCTGAAGTAACTGGTGGTAGTTAGCAAAATTCTACCTGAATCTTTGCCAGATTACCGTAATCATAACATTGACACTATGTCTCTAAACCTTGTATTTACCGAAATCCTCCGGCTTGAGTTTTTCAAGAATGTCTTGCCATCTTTTCCCTTGCTCGCTTTCATCCACAGCCACACCTTCTCTAGCTGCTTCAATCTGCTTGGATTTCTTTAAAACATCATCTGAAACAAATATAGGCGCCTTAGTCCTGAGGGCGAGGGCAATGGCATCACTGGGCCGAGAATCGATTGCTGCGGGTTTGCCCCTGGTTGTAAGGTGAATAAGGGCATAGTAGGTATTATCTCTTAGGTCACAAATCTCTATTTTGTTTACCTTGATATCCGTCTTATCCATGAAGTTTTTCAAGAGATCATGTGTCATAGGCCTGGAAAACTTTACACCTTCTATTTCGCTTGCAATTGCCGTTGCCTCAAGCAGACCTATCCAAATAGGCAAGCTCTGATTCCCCTCAATCTCTTTTAAGATGATAAATGGGGTCTTTGTAACTGGATCCATATTTAATGACACTATGGTCACCGCCTTGAGCATCACATTTCCTCCCATTTTTTATTTTACATTCGTGGTAAGAGCCCCTGTCAAGGGAAAATGATTAATTGTTTTTGAAAAATAAATGTTATTTATTCAATTTTATATTAGCAGTCCGATCAATGAACAAAAGGTTTAAGGCAGTATGGCTCTTCAGAGGGGTCTATAATCAATAGTTTTATTTGAATTAAGCTCAAACTACAGTTTTATTTGCAAATACGCAACAGAGCTATTTCCGCTTTTGGCTTTGATAGACCCTTTGTCAGGGGTAAGGATTATTAGAGGGTCGTCGAGTCTAAATGCATATGAGATGGAGTATCACGGACCTTCCGTCAGAAATCTCTCGACTTTTGCCTTTTCTTTCAGTTTCTGAACGTAGAGATTTACTTCTTTCTGAACCTTCTGCTGCTTGAGATAGCGTCCAAGCCTGTCTTTGATGTCCTCAAAAGCGAGGGTAGCTTCAGGTTTTCTCTCCATGACTTTAATCAGGTGGTATCCGAACCTGGTCTGAACAATGTCACTCACATCACCCGGCATTATAGCAAAAGCGGCCTCTTCAAAAGGCTTTACCATCTGTCCCTGGCCAAAGTAGCCCAGATCCCCACCCTTGGCACTACTAGGACCTTGGGAAAATTCTTTGGCAAGTGCTGCGAAATCCTCACCTTTTTGCAGCCTATGCTGGATCTCTTCAATCTTTTTCCGTGCTGCAGCCTTCTTTGATTCATCCGCCTGGGGCTCAACCTTGATCAGAATGTGGCTGGCCCGCACCTGCTCAGGTTGTTTGAATAAAGCCGGGCGGCTCTCATAGAAGGCCTTGATTTCCTGGTCTGAAACCGTAGCCTTTTGAGCAATGTGCGTATCAATGAATTGCTGAATGGCCAGCCCCTGTTTAAGCTGAGCTTTTATGGCGGCCTTGGAGAGATTCAGCTTGACC
>JAUWZC010000131.1 GCA_030615565.1 Desulfobacteraceae bacterium
AAATTTACACTCAAGGCCCAGGAGGTGATCCAGAATTCTCAAGATATAGCCTCCAAAAAAGGTCATCAACAGATAGAACCAGAGCATTTGCTCTATGCCCTTTTGGAACAGAGAGAGGGTATAATTCCATCCCTTTTTGGAAAGATAGGTGTCAAGGAGGATGCTGTTCATCATGAGTTGATAAAGGCGCTAGATCAATTACCTACTGTTAGCGGAGCTGGATATGGGAATGCCTACATCTCCCCTCGATCAAAAGGTGTATTTGATCAGGCCCTAAAAGAGGCTGCCCAGATGCGAGATGAATATGTGAGTGTAGAGCATATCTTGTTGGCAATAATCGAAGATAAAGAAGGAAAGGCAGCCAAAATTTTAACCTCACATGGATTAACCAGGGATAATATTCTGAAGGCACTTATAGATATAAGGGGTGGTCAGAGGGTAGTGGACGAAAATCCAGAGGATAAATACAATGCTATAGAACGGTTTAGCCGCGACCTTACTGATATGGCTGAGAATGATAAACTTGACCCAGTAATAGGCAGAGATGATGAAATCAGACGGGTTATCCAGGTTCTCTCCAGGAGGACAAAGAATAACCCGGTCTTAATAGGAGAGCCTGGAGTGGGCAAAACTGCTATTGCTGAAGGTCTGGCTCAGAGAATTGTGCAGGGAGATATTCCTGAAACATTAAAAGATAAAAGAGTAGTTTCTCTTGATATGGGTGCATTAATTGCAGGAGCAAAATATAGGGGTGAGTTTGAGGATAGGCTTAAGGCATTTCTAAAGGAAGTAACAGAGGCAGAAGGCTCTATTATTCTCTTCATAGACGAACTTCATACCCTGGTAGGTGCTGGGGCAGCCGAGGGAGCGGTGGATGCATCTAACATGCTCAAACCAGCACTGGCCCGTGGTGAACTCAGATGTGTGGGGGCCACAACAATCAAGGAATACAGGAAACATATTGAAAAGGATGCTGCCTTGGAGAGACGCTTTCAGCCAATTGTAGTGGCAGAACCTAGTGTAGAAGATACTATCTCAATACTACGTGGTCTTAAAGAGAAATACGAGGTCCACCATGGTGTCAGGATTAAAGACTCTGCCCTTGTCTCTGCTGCTGTACTTTCCAACAGATATATTACTGACCGCTTTCTCCCTGACAAGGCAATAGACCTGGTTGATGAGGCAACTAGCAGACTGAGGATAGAGATAGATAGCCTGCCATCTGAGATAGATAACCTGAGAAGAAAGACAATCCAGCTTGAAATAGAAAGAGAGGCACTCAAGAAAGAATCAGATAATTCCTCAAAGCAACGTTTAAAGAAGATAGATGAGGAATTGAATAGCCTAAAAGGACAGACAGATGAGATGACCAGCCATTGGAGAAAGGAAAAAGAAATTATTGGCCAGATAAGGAAAATAAAAGAAAAGATAGACTCAGCTAAGTCAGAGGCCCAGCTTGCCGAAAGACAGGGAGACCTGGCAAAGGCAGCAGAACTTAAATATAGCACAATACTACAGTTGGAAAAAAGCCTATCCGAAGAAAACAGCCAGCTCACTGAGCTTCAGTCCAAGAAAAAGATGCTCAAAGAGGAAGTAGATAGTGACGACATTGCCCAGGTAGTCTCAAAATGGACAGGTATACCAATAGAGAGGATGATGGAGGGTGAACGGGAGAAACTGCTAAAGATGGAAGAGAGGATCGGAAAAAGGGTGATAGGGCAAAGAGATGCTATAATCGCTGTAGCCAATGCAGTTCGGAGGGCTCGTTCAGGACTTCAGGAACCAAACCGGCCTATAGGCTCCTTTATATTCCTGGGCCCCACTGGTGTAGGCAAAACCGAGCTTGCAAAGGCACTGGCCGAATTTCTATTTGATGATGAACAATACATGATCAGGATAGATATGTCCGAATACATGGAGAGACACTCGGTGGCGAGAATGATAGGGGCACCACCAGGCTATGTTGGTTATGATGAAGGGGGATATCTGACTGAGTCGGTCAGGACTCATCCCTATTCAGTAATTCTTTTTGACGAAATAGAGAAGGCTCACCCGGATGTTTTCAATATCCTCCTTCAGATCTTAGATGATGGAAGGATGACCGATGGTAAGGGAAGGACTGTGGATTTCAAAAATACGGTCCTGATCATGACATCCAATATTGGAAGCCACATAATAAAGGAGTTTGCCGGCAAGGATAAAGAAAAAATGACCAGCGGTGTTATGGAAATGCTTCAGGCAACCTTTAAGCCAGAATTCTTAAACAGGGTTGATGAGATAATAACCTTTAACTCACTCGGTAAGGAAGAGATAAAAAGAATCGTTGATATACAAATTGACCAGTTAGCAAAAAGGCTTCTGGATCATAAGATAAGCCTCCAATTGACAAACGGGACAAGGGAATTTTTAGCCGATATTGGATTTGATCCTATCTATGGCGCCAGACCCCTTAAAAGGGCTATTCAACATCAAATTGAGGATGAGCTGGCATTAAAGATATTGAGTGGTGCTATAGTAGATGGAGATAGTGTTAACATTGGTGTAGAGGATGGAAAGGTAGTTTTTAAGTAAGCGCTACAATTCTGCAATATGGGATTTAGGAATTAGGGAATTGAGGAATTTTGAATTGCGAATTTAGGAATTTAGGAGTTATGATAATTTTATGCACTTAAAATCTATTTTCAGACTGTTTCCCATTTTTTTTCTTTCTTTTCTGCTTTTCCCCTCCATTAGCTTGGGAGATCAGGTCTTTTCCAGGGAGAATTCTATTGTAAGGGCTGTCAGGAAGATAAGCCCTGCTGTGGTCAACATTAGCACCAGCAAATTAGTTGAGAGAGGTGTTAACCCCTTCTTTCTCCAGGAAAATGATGATTTCTTTAACAGATTTTTCAGGGATTTTTTTGAGCCTAGAAAAAGACAATATGTTAAAAACAGCCTTGGCTCTGGTGTTATCATTGATAGCGCTCACAAGTATATCCTGACAAATCACCATGTTATTGTAAGGGCATCTAAGATAACTATTACCTTAGCTAATCAGCAGGAATTTGAGGCCAGGGTAGTTGGAACCGACCCAGAATCTGATCTGGCTGTGCTAAAGATTGAAACAGAGACCGAATTACCATCAATTACTATGGGTAGATCAAATGACCTTATGATAGGAGAGACGGTAATTGCCATAGGCAATCCATTTGGTCTGTCTCACACAGTAACAACCGGGGTGATAAGTGCCCTGAACAGATCTGTGAGGACAGAAAGCGGTATTTATCATAATTTTATCCAGATAGATGCCTCTATCAACCCTGGAAACAGTGGTGGTCCTCTTCTTAATATCAATGGCGAACTAATAGGCATCAATACAGCCATCTATTCCGGGGCTGAGGGAATAGGTTTTGCCATACCTATAGACAGGGCAAAGGGAATTGTGAGCGACCTTATAAATTATGGCCAGGTTCATACAGCCTGGCTGGGTATCACAGTTCAGGATCTAAATGAAAACTTAATCAATTATTTCCACTTACCTGTAAAATACGGCGCTCTGATTACAGAGATTCTAGATGGCTCTCCTGCAAAAGAAAAGGGCCTTAAAAGAGGAGATGTTATTACAGAGATCAAAAAAAACAAGATTAAGTCCAGTCGCGATTATTATGACCACTTATCTCAGCATACAGCTAATGAAATAATTCACTTAGTTTTTTTCAGGAATGGTAAAAGGAGAAAGATAGACATAAAGGCTGCTCCGTTCCCACCTGATCTCGGCCTTGATCTGGCATTTGAGCGGCTCGGTTTCAGGGTTGAAGAATTGAATAGATCCTTGGCCATTAAATACAGGTTAAAAGAAAGAGAGGGGCTGGTTATTGTGGCTATTAAAAAAGGCTCCAGGGCAGACAGTATTGGTCTAGTACCAGGTGATCTTATCAGGGGAATAAATGATCTTTCAGTTATCACAAAGGAAGATTTTAAAAAGGCAGTTATTAGATATAGGCTTAAAGAAAGGATAACTGTTCTTGTTCAAAGGGGATGGACCGTTTATTCTATCTCCTTTAAAATGTAGGCCTGATTCATTATTGACTCCCAGCCGCCTTTTCCCTATACTCCTTTCCTCAAAAACCAACTTTTATTTTTCATATTAAGCAGATAAATGCCCATGAAGGGCTTGGATCCCCTGAGGAGGAAAAGAAGGAAGATCAGAATCCGGAGGATGTGTTTTGCAAAAAGGACAACTATTTGTGGAAAGGGAAGACTCCTTTCACTGGGCGTGGATCATCTTAGCGACCTGCTTTTTCAGCCTCTTTATTAACTATTCTATTCGTCTTGGATATAGTGTAGTCCTTCCAGAAATGCTCCGAACTCTAGGTTTTGGCCGAACTGCGGGTGGATCTATCTATAATGCTTACCTCTTCTCCTATATAGCCCTGACACCCCTTACCGGTTATCTGACAGACCGATTCGGAGCCCGTCGGGTGATTACAAGCTGCAGCTTGATCCTTGGCTTTGGTGTTCTCTTGATGGGGACTGTTACTAATCTCTGGATGGCCTGTCTTTTTTACGCCATCGTGGGAGTTGGAGCCACGGGCTTGTGGGCTCCTGTCATTACCGTTGTCCAGCGTTGGTTTTCTCCCAACCGCAGAGGCTTGGCCCTTGGTATACTTTCTACTGGGTATGGGCTGGGCTTTGCAACTATAGGAGTGACATTCCCATGGATTGTGCACCATTTCACCTGGCGCTATGCCTGGTATTTTTTAGGTACAGGGGCACTAATGATGACTTTAGTAAATGGTCTCTTGCTAAGAAGTGATCCAGAAGACTTGGGGTATTTACCGTGGGGGCAGAAAAATGGATTTTCCCGTAGTAATGAAGTGGATGTGGCAACGCCTACTAAAAATATATCATTTTCCACGGTCTTTAAAGATATCAGATTCTGGCTAATTGGGCTCTCTTACTTTTCAATCGCATATAGCCTTTATGGAATTACTACATTTATGGTAGACTATGCAAAATATCAAATTGGATTGCCTCTGGAAAAGGCAAGCCTTCTGGCTACAGTGCATGGAGGCTCCCAGGTTGTAGGAGTCTTGACAATCTTACCCCTATCCGATTACCTGGGCAGAAAAAGGACCATTATCATTTCTAATTCCTTTATCACTGCCTGCCTGATCGGGATCCTATTCACTGGAAATTCCTGGGAGATACTCTTTATCCTTGTGGGGATTATGGCCCTTTTTTATGGTGCAACATTTCCTCTCTATGGTGCGTGTGCAGGTGATTATTTTCCGAGGGACATGATGGGAACCGTTATCGGGGCATGGACGCCCATGTATGGACTTGGGGCAATTTTAGCACATTGGGTTACCGGGATTTTACGAGATACTACAGGCATTTATGACTATGCCTTTATAATAAATGCAGGCATGGCTGTAGCAGGTCTTTTTTTGATATGTCTGGTTAAAAAAATTAAGGTTGACTAAGGTTGGTTTCCTCATTATTCAAAGGATTAATGGATATCTCATCATATAGAGTGATACAATTTTTTAATCTTTTTCTTTTAAACACTTTAATGCTTTGATATCGTCTTAAGCTTGACCAAGGTATAATCCCTATATAAAAAGAGAGCATGAAAGCTTTATCGAATTCTTATTTGATGGAAAATCTTGAAGAGGCAATTCGACTGGAGATAAAGACAGACCCAGAAGCGGTTCGAAAACAGGCTCTCTGGTGTGGCCTGAAGCCTGGACTCCGTGTGCTCGATGTAGGATGTGGACCAGGCAAGATAACCTCGATCCTCCATGAAATGATTCAGCCAGATGGCACGATACTAGGGATAGATTATTCAGAGGAAAGGATCCATTATGCCAAACAGCACTATGGCCATGTATTGGGCATTGATTTTCAAGTCCAAGATCTGATGGAGCCCTTGGATAGTGTTGGCCTGTTTGATCTTATCTGGGTCCGTTTTTTCTTAGAGTACTACCGTGCGGAAAGTCCTGATATTATCAGAAGACTGACAAGCTGTCTGAAACCGGGTGGATATCTCTGTTTACTTGACCTTGACCATAACTGCTTAAACCATTACAAACTTCCTGCTAAGATGGAGAGTATCCTTTTTCAGCTCATGGGTATGTTGGAGCAGGAATATAACTTCGATCCCTATTCAGGTCGAAAATTATATGCCTACCTATACGATCTGGGTTATCGAGACATACAGTTAAACCTTTTAGCACATCATCTTATCTACGGAAAGATAAGGGACGAGGATCTCTTCAATTGGATTAAAAAGGTGGAGATTGCTTCTATGAAGACTAAGGAATTGTTTAAAAACTATCCTGGTGGTCAC
>JAUWZC010000059.1 GCA_030615565.1 Desulfobacteraceae bacterium
CCTTTGTTGGCCTGGCTTGAGGAACCCCCATTCCGATAAGAAGCAATCCTCCCTTTAGTATGAAATTATCTTTATGAACGGATTGCGAAAGGCGAAAAAGAAAACGCTCAAGGCCATATAAAACCAAAAGCTCTTCAAAAGGTTTCCCAGCTTGGCGTGCAATATTTAACAGACGGGCTCTTACAGATGTAGCTATATTCTTTGCTTTACTAGAGGTCATGCTACCATTGCTTGAATATATGGGAGGACAAGCTTTTCGATCTTGCAGATTCTTGCATATTCCATAAGTCTCGCCGGCCTCGATTCTGGACGTTTTAGATATTCCCTGGCTGCTTCAAGAGCAACGTCCAGTCCCACAGCATTCTGCCATCGGAAACAATCAATCACCGTTTTAGGTGCATTAAAAATACGAACATCATGATCCATAATTCGGTGGATCTCGATTCCTTCTCTAAAAAAGGAACCGGTGAAAAAAAATACCCGGATAGGTGGATATTCTATTATTGGTTTTCGGGCCTTTCTGTCGACCGCAAGCCAAATATAGTGAGGGTTTTGGGTGGTAAGCTCATGGAAGCTAAGAGCCGAAATCAGACAAATCACACCGTTTGGAACCTTTTTGGAAACCTCTACAAGACCCACCTCAGCAGGGACCTCTATGTCTGAAAGCTGATACAGGCCACGAGATATCGGAATAAGGGCTCCCTCATCACGAAGACCGTAAAGAGTACGCCTATGTATACCTTCTGCAAGGGCTTCATGAGTAAGGATGAGTCCCCCTCTTTTTTTAATAACTTCTATAGCTTTTCTTCTGGCTGGTTGCATGGCTGAATGGTACAAAAATGTCGGCATAATGTCAAGTTTGCCGACGTTTTTGTACCAGATTATCTAATTACGCTATTAATAGTTCAGCATGTAAAAAGGAGCTCTTCTTGTTTGCCCGCCGTGTTTTTGCAGGAACTGGGTTCTCTTTGAAATTCATTTCCTCAATATCCCAAAGAGCTTCGAGAAGAAAAATTCGATCCTTATCTGTGAAATATCTTGACTGCTGGTTGAACAATTCATGAGTGCTGAGCGAGGAGGTGATTGTGGCAAGAATAAAGATTTGAGCCGCAAATTCAGATCAAAGGCCACTTTTAAATTGTTTTAGAACTAACGGCCCCTTCTATTTCCCTAAGTAGTTATTTTCCAGTGCCTTAACCAGGTTAGTCATTGCTGTATAAAAAGGCACAGATATGCCTATTTCACGTGCATATTCCACCACCTTTCCACCCAAAAAATCAATTTCAGTTGGGTTTTGGTTAGAAATGTCGTAGCACATTGAATCTTTATGAACACCCACCTTCTCCAGATATGCAAACATCTGTTTGAGGTATTCCTCTCCGAGATCGTATCCCTTTGCCTTGGCCACGGCAAGAATTTCCTTAAAGCAGGCGTCAGCGATTTCTCTTGTCGGTGAAAAATCCAAAGCATCCTTAATCGTTTTGTCTGTGACAGCGCAGATAGAGGCCATGGTGCATTTCATGATCATCTTTTTCCAGACAAATAGCTTGATATCCTCAACGAACTCCGTGTCCAAGCCACCATCCGTGAGCAGACGCGCTATTTCTTCCCCAAGTTCACGGTTCTCCGGAACGAGGCACCCTAAATGATTAGGTCGATTAAAAAATGCCGCCTCGATCTCACCTGGGCTCTTTAATGCCACGCCATAGTTTAAATTCATTCGAAATGCTGAATCGGGTCCAAATCTTTCCGCAATAAGATCCTCAGTACCCAATCCATTATGTGTACTAACAATTTTTGTTCCGGGTTTGAAGACACCCTCCAATTCATCTAGGACTTGGGGAAGAACAAATGTCTTGGTGGAAATAAAGATGAGACAGGGATTGTATTTCTTTATGTCTGGAATTCGATCATGAAAGAAACTTACCGGAACAGAAGAATAAGAAATCGCCCCCGAGATGGTGATCCCCTTCTTGAAAAGCTCCTCTCCCATGCCAGGTGCAGGATCTACCAGAATGGTTTCCGGCTCCTTGCTGAGTAGCGCAGCGGCCAAGGTCGCACCAGTTGCCCCAATACCCAAGACGGCAATTCTACGGTTTTCCATATCCTTTTCCTCCTATTATTTTTCTTTTGGGGGTCGGATTAAGCTATCTAAGTGATTTTTCAGAATAAACATCCAAAGTAGGTGTTTTCAGCTCTTAAACCACCATTTTTAGGGGTAAAATCGCCTATCGAAGTCAAAAATACAAACAATATTCACAACCTTTTATTATAATATCAATTGGTTACCCTGGCCGAACCCATTTCGGGCAGAAAGGAAGAGTGTGTTGAGAAAAAATGTAAAAAAATTTATCTTCGATGATAGACAACATACCTAACAATTACTATGCAGAAGAATTTCTATGTAGTCCAATGTTTTCGCCTTTAGAGAATCAGCAAGGGCATTGGTTTATTAGAATCAGTTTTCAGGGTGGTTGTCAATAGATCGAGGGTTTATCCGCCTCTGGCGGGCTTGTCCGCCGTTATTCTTGTCCGCCGTCTTTCTTGTCCGCCGTCTTTCTTGTCCGCCGTCTTTGTGGCGGAGTGGCGGAGTGGAGGGCTTGTCCGCCGTCTTTGTGGCGGAGTGGCGGACTGGAGGGCTCGTCCGCAGTCTTTGTGGCGGGCTTGATCCCCCCTCTTGTTCTTTCATTACCTTGACGTTTTGAGTTATTCAATATAGTCAACTACGTCCCTTACTTCAAAATTTACAGTAAATCGAGAGATTACTTCGTCTTCTGCGGTTTTTCCTGCTTTTTGCCGTACCTTTCCGGTCGATCTACGTTCTCTTTCATGGAAAGCGAAATACGGTTTCTTTCAAGCTCCACATCAAGGACCGTGACCATTACACGCTGGTTAACCCTTACCACCTGGCCGGGGTCTTTCACGAAGCGGTTAGCTAGCTGGCTGATGTGAACCAGACCGTCTTGGTGCACTCCGATATCAACGAAGGCCCCAAAGGTAGTCACATTGGTGATCACGCCTGGAATCCTCATGCCTGGCCGCAGATCACTGACCGCTTAATCCCTTCAGCAAAGCCCGGGCTTTCAAACTGCTTCCGGGGATCACGGCCCTGTTTGGCGAGTTCATGCATGATGTCAGTCAAGGTGGGGATCCCCACCTTTTCCGTTACATACACAGATAGATCAATCTGTTGACGAAGCCTTTCATCATCGAGCAGATCTTTTACAGAACAGGCCAGATCTCTAGCCATGGCCTCTACAATGGGATATGATTCGGGATGGACAGCGCTAGCATCAAGTGGGTTTTTCCCTCCCCTGATGCGCAGAAAGCCTGCGGCCTGCTCAAAGGCCTTGAGACCCATCCGTTTCACCTTTTTTAGCTCATCCCTGGACAGAAGAGGACCATGCTCATTGCGGTGAGTGATAATATTTTTGCCCAACTGTGGGCCAAGACCCGAAACATATCCCAAGAGCTGCTCACTGGCTGTATTGACCTCCACACCTACCGCATTGACACAGCTCATAACCATATCATCCAGGCTCCCTTTGAGTGCCTGCTGGTTTACATCGTGCTGGTATTGCCCCACACCAATGGATTTGGGATCGATCTTCACCAGCTCCGCCAGGGGGTCCATGAGGCGCCTTCCTATAGAGACCGCCCCCCGAAAGGATACGTCCAGATCAGGAAACTCAGCCCTAGCCACCTCAGAGGCAGAGTAGACGGATGCACCGCTCTCATTGACAATCACTACCGGAACATTTCCTGGAAGATTAAGGCCTTTGACAAAGGACTCAGTTTCCCTTCCTCCGGTGCCGTTTCCCACCGCAATGGCCTCCACTTCGTACTTCACGCACAGCCTGGAAAGGGACTCTTTAGCCTCAGAGATTTCCTTTTCGGATTTAAAGGGGTAGATAGTGTCGGTGTGAAGTAATTTTCCCTGCCGATCCAGGCAGGCCAACTTGCAACCGGTACGGATACCCGGGTCAATTGCTAAGAGGTTTTTTTGGCCCAACGGAGGAGCCAATAGAAGTTCTCGGAGACTATCGGCAAATATCCTTATCGCCTCTCTATCGGCCCGCTCTTTGGTTTCAAGGCGGATCTCTGTTTCCATAGCAAAGGACAGAAGCCTGCGAAAGCTATCTCGAACTGCCTCTTTCACCTGAAAGGATGCGGCATTTTCTCCTTTGACAAACAAGTCCTCCAACAGGGCTAAGGCCTCATCCTCAGGAGGGCTTACCCGCAAACCCAAAAAACCCTCCTTTTCTCCCCTGCGCATGGCTAAGACCCTGTGAGATGGTGTTTTAGAGACCGGTTCTTCCCAATCGAAGTAGTCCCGAAACTTGGCACCCTCTGACTCCTTGCCCGGAATTACCCTCACCCGCAATATCCCTTTCTGAGCATAGAGGGTACGCATTTTTTCACGGGCCTCTCGGTCTTCATTTACCCACTCGGCGATGATATCTCTGCTACCGTCAAGGGCATCTTCTTTTGTTTCAACCCCTTTTTCTGGGTCAATATAGATGGCTGCCTCTGTGAGCGGATCTGTGCCCTCCTGCTGTTTGAAGAGAATCTTGGCCAGAGGTTCAAGTCCCTTTTCCCGTGCTACGGTTGCCCGGGTACGCCGCTTTAGCCTGAAGGGTAAGTAGATATCCTCAAGGGTAGTCAAGCTCTGGGCGGCAAGGATCTTTTCTTTCAAATCATCCGTGAGCAACTCCCTTTCCTCAAGCGATTTCAGTATGCTCTTGCGGCGCTTTTCCAATTCCTCCAGTTGGGCCATCCTGTCACGTATGGCGGTTATGGCCACCTCGTCAAGAGAGCCGGTCACCTCCTTCCTGTATCTGGCAATAAAGGGCATCGTGGCGCCCTGTTGAAGCAATCGGGCAGTGGCCGTTACGTGTTGGGGCAAGAGGTTCAGTTCATCGGCGATCTTGGCAATATGTTCCTCGTTCATTGTTCTCCGTGGTAGTTGTTTTAGCCTATATAGATTTTTTAGATGCACAATGATCAAAAATGCATACTTTTTCAAGCTTTCTGAGAATAGCTTTTTCTTTTTATTAAAACAATAGGGAGTTGTAAATGGCTTCCTTTTTCAAAATGGAGAGCATTAAATCTTTCGGAGTATTGCGGAATGGTACTTAGGGGAATTCGATAAATTGGAAGCTAGTCGGTTGATTGAAAGATGAGGCAAGGAAAAAATATCTCACCCCTGCCCATCATATATTTCGGGCGGAAAAAGTATAGACTTGTATCAGTATACGAAAGTTTTTAGGCCTTTCAAAAGTCCACAATTATAGCAGAAATCATAAGCTCAAGAATAAAAAACCCTATACAATATATAGAGGGGAGCCAATAAAAAAGGCAGAGCCGGTTGACCCTGCCTCTCCTGGTAATACCTAAGTTATGCCTGGTCACTCAATTCAGGGTATTTTCCAATGAAACTTTCCCACGCTCACGCTCATACGTATTTCTTTGGTGGCGGGACGCAAACCTCTGATGCCAGTCGCTTCACCGCCTCCCGTAATACCGGTACATTTCCCTGTGCCGCCAACGAAAGTCTGAGTTAGCTTTCTTTCACCACCTCTCATTTTCCCCGCAGCGTTATAGGTTCCAAAAATCTGGTCACCGTCAGGGCGAGTCCAACGGACAAAGCCACTCTCCTTGTAGACACCTTTTATGGCATGCAGTGACCCAAGAGCGTAAAAGGTTGCATTGTGCAAGGGACTATTAGCGGGGGCATCTAACACAACACCAGTAATTTCGAAGGTCATGTGAACACGCTCTTTTCCCATTTTAATGACTTTCATCGTCCAGCTAGAAGCGTTTTTTTGTATGCCCTCACCTTCCTTCGCCATCTCGGCATTTGCGAGCAGTCCAAAAGTACCCAAGAGTACGAATGTAAGCAGTGATACCACGATGGTCCTTCTCATCTCGTACCTCCTTTTGTCTAAGGATTAGATGTGCTCAGTAACTCTTGCAGATCGTAGTTTAGGCTCCCAACTGAGCAATCAATGCCCTGTCAGGAGCACGGCATGCACATTTTGAGGGATTTTTCCATAGGAAAAATAAAGGTTAGGTATGTTTTAATTTGTTATCGTTTATGATACCACACGGTCAATAAAAGTAAAGACTGAATTATTGGGTAGAAAATACCAATTATTAGAAAACCAACAGGTGGGATCTGATAAGGGTTATTTTCTGGTTTTCTTTTTTTAAGAGGTGTTACATTGCTTTATAGGCTAAAGTTACTCATGTGGTTGTACCAATATGTTGTGGGAGGAAAAAGTAAGCGAAAAATTCACTATACGTGCCATAACCTTCAATATCACAAAAATGAATGTTTGTAACTGTAATCATAACCTCATCTTCAATCAATGAGGGTCTTTTAATATATCACTTCATGAAAAACCCTGAACCTTTGATATCTTGGCAATAACTCAAATCTCAGCAATGTTGTTATATTGACTTACAGCATCCTTCAAGGCTTTCCCTGGTACGAACTTGGCGATTTTCTTTGCCTTGATTTTGATCTCCTCCCCGGTCTGTGGATTCCTTCCTTTCCTGGCCTTCCTTCGTCCTACCTTAAAGGTGCCGAAACCAATCAATGCAACAGTATCCTTCTTCTTCAACGCCTTGGTAATGGTTGAAAAAACACAATTCACTGCTGGTTTATTAGAATCAGTTTTCAGGGCGATTGTCAATAGATCGAGGTTTGGTCTGCATTCTTTGGTGAGGATGTGGTTGGGGCAAGAATAAAGATTTGAGCCGCAAATTCACTTCACTGAAATGGAAAGCCAAAAATACTTATTTAGTTATGCCTGGTACCTTTCACATTCATTTAAGAGTAGTAACTGATAACACCCCGAAACAGCCACATCTACTGTACAAGAGCATCTGCTACCATTGAGGAGAGGAATTTGACTTCCACACCCATCTGATAGTGGTCATTTAGATTGCTTAGTTGGGTATGGCAGTTCTCACACGCAGTGGCAAGGATTGTCGCACCAGTTTCTTTGACCTGACTAACCTTTACCTTTGATGATTTCATTCTGAAATCCAATGTATCCTCACCAAGGGCGACCAATCCCCCTCCTCCTCCACAGCACCAGTTATATCTCGGGTCGGGTGACATCTCACGAAAATCATCGGTCAGATACTGCAGGATAAAGCGAGGCTCATCGAAAACGCCGCCATTTCTTGCTATCTGACATGGGTCATGGTAGGTAATGCCTTCTTTGAATTTTAACTTGTCTACCCTAATACGGTCCTCTCTGAGGTATCGGGCGTGAACCTCAGTGATTGATGAGACCTTGAAGGGTTGGCTTCCTGACAACTGCTTCATCACACGGTACGCAGTTCCGCATTCACAAATGCACACCTCTTTTACCTTGAGCCCTTTTGCTTCATTTATTATACGGTCTAAAATCAGTTTCGTCTTGGTTGGATCCCCCACAAATGCTCCAAAATTGACAGCCTCAAAGAAACTCAAGGTCCAGTTTTCACCTGCTGCATTAAAGACAGCTGCTGCTGGGATGATCGAGTGAGCACCTGCCAGGGCCACATAGAGAAGATCCGCCCCCTCCACTTCAACCGGTATGGGGTTCTCCTCAGCCTCAATCTTCCACTTTTTGACAACTTCAGCTTCCAGATTCTTCACGCCTGCCAGAAATCCTTCCTTGAAAACCTCCATTGACTTTCCCTTCTCGATGGAGGTATCCGCGAGCATTGTGAGAATTTCCGGTTCCGCATTGGCTCCTATAAGGAGAAGCTTAGCGATAGACATGAGCATCTGGGTATCAATTCCAAACGGGCAATATACCATACAGCGCCTGCACCCTGTACAGGAGTAGGCAGCCTCATACAGCTCCTCTAACGCTATATCGGTCAACTCCTTTGCCTCTCCCACGGATGGCCATAGTTTTCCACGCCTTTTGAAGTATTTCTTGTAAATCCTGCGCACGATTTCGTGCCGGTACGCGGCAATGTACTTTATGTGCCCCATGGATGCATACACATGGCACGCCTTAGTGCAGACTCCGCACCTTGTGCATGTTTCCAGGTAAAACCTCATGGCCTCATTTAGTTTACCCTGGAAGAGCTTGATCAGATTATCGGCTGTTTCCCGGTCCATGGTTAACCTCTTCTCAATTTATTCATTGGCAAGGATAGAAAGGAATGCATGAGCTGGCTGAATGGAAAGAACATGAGAAACAGATTTGCGAAAAAAACATGCAGGACCAGCATGAAGGAGTGCCCTGATTCTGTCAACTCTGGGGATAGTTCAGGCCTCAGGTACACGAGACTTGAAAGGTATGCCCTGTAATCCTCCACAGATAGATTCCCATATTCATACCACCTTCGCGCCCAATCCATCTGGCTACCGAAAAAGACGGTGAGAAAAAGTAAAATGAGAAGGTAGTAGTCTTCAGGCACGGATAGTTCTCTGATGGGAGATGCAAATCGCCTGAACAGAAAAAAAAGCGCACAAACAGAAAGAATTAAGCCAACAAATCCCCTCCCTAAGAACACTTCATGGGGAATAATCTGAAAAATCTTGAATTCCCTAATCACCTCCAGGTGCCCGATAATGAGAAGAAGAAAACAGATATGGAAGAGTATCAAAAAAACCCAGAAAGCCGGATTGTGTTTCCGAACGGTGGGTAACAGGAAGGTATCATACAGGGCCCAGGCCCATCGATGCCTTTTTTCTGGGTAAATTTGAAGGGTGGTGGGATTCTTTGGTTCCCGAAATATCTTCACGAGCCTTACCACGATGCCTACAAAGAACACCGCAAAGGCAATGTATACCATTGGTATTAAGATAATGAAGTAAACTGTGTACACAGAAAACCTCACTTTTGATCAAAGTAATCAAATGCATGTGCCCCCTTTATATGGGGGCACGCAAAACAGGTCCTATGCGTTGCGTTTGATAAAAAACTTAATTGCTTCGCCATCCTGATCGGTTTTCAATATCTCATTCCCACTCGTTCTAGCCCAGGCAGGAAAGTCCGTTAATGAACCAGGATCAGTGGTCTGTGCCTCAATCACCTGACCGACCTCAACCTCTTTAATTCCTTTGCTCACTTTTACTATCGGCATTGGACAGGGCAGTCCCTTTAAATCCATCACCTTATCAGCCTTAATTTCCTCACTCATTTAAAACCTCCTTATAACCTGATCTTGGTTAAATAAAAAGCTGAATCTTGCTATTCTTGGCTTCTTCTAAGAATTTCGCTACACCACAGAAACTCAAATTGGGATAATCAATCATTTCCTCTCTCTTAAATCCCATAAGATCCATAGACATCTCGCATACATAAATTCTCACACCCAATTCTGCAGCCAACTCCAACATCTCCTCAATAGATGCAACGTTTTTCTTTTTCATGAGCGATTTCATCATGGCAGTTCCCATGCCGCCCATATTCATCTTGGAAAGTTTCACCTTGCAAGCACCCTTCGGCAGCATGGCGCTGAACATCTTGCCCATGAGGTCTTTACCACCAACCTTTTTTTTCTTATCTCTCAGGATTGGTGTCCCCCAGAAGGTGAAAAACATCACCACATCCATTCCCATTGCAACAGCTCCGGTTGCAATAAGTAAGGATGCCAGAACCTTATCCATATCACCGCTAAACACAATCATTGAGAGTTTATTCTCAGCACCCTCCTTTGAAAGTGTCTCCACCTGACTTTTGAGTTCAGCAAACTGCTTTTCAAGATTTCCCTCTTTCACTATATATAACCCCCCTTCCTTAATAATTTTCTTTTATTTTGTTAATGCCTTTAAACGTAATAGGCTATGAATCATCCCCAACCTCTCACACAAGATCTTCCTTGACAGCTTCCATCGCTGACCTGAGTAACTCCAGATATGAAAGCATGTTTTTTCTTTCACCTAGGTCCATCTGCAGCAATATTTTTCGATGAAGTTCCTTTTGAAATGCATCTATCTCCTCTGACTTCTTTTGGCCCGCTGTAGTTAGGCTGATCAGTTTTATCCGCGCGTCCTTTGGGTCATCAATCTGCTCAACAAGTCCTTTTTCAATGAGCCCTTTAACGAGTTTGGTAACACGACTTTTTGCGACCTCCAGCTTTTGGGCAATACCCTTTACCGTTAAATAACGCTGTCCATCAAACAGCATTAAGCACTTCAGCTCAGCATATGGCAGTGCGAACTTCCCAGAGTCATAGAGCTTTCTACCTTCACAGCATTTCAGCATCTCAGCAATCAGGTCTTGTAATCTATAGGCCTGATACCTTAAAAGTTCTTCATTAATAGAGGCAGATATTTCGTTCATAATGTGAATATTTTAATCTTATATTCTCCTATGTCAAGCCATAATTTAAAGATATATTACTATAAAATTAATAACTACTCATTTTTACAGCTATTTTTTATCAAGATTATTTCTTGTGATTTGTACTTAATTATTAATAGTATTAACAAAATATCATTACAAACACCTGAACCGATACTGATTTTCTACGAAAAATGCCAGAGTGCCCCCTCATTTACACAGGTCCTGTTGAGTTTCCCTAAGGGAACTATTCAACAGGGCGTTGTAATGGTGTCAGGCAATGGAAATATGTAACTGGCAATCTTAACATTTGGTAAGAATTAGGCTCATGATGAAAATATCCTGACTGCTGACAATAATTCATTCGCGCTGAGCAATGTGGTGGTTGTTGCAAGAATAAAGATTCGAGTCGGAAATTCAGACCAACTTCCAATTTTAAGTTGCTTTAGAAGTAACGTCTCCTTTTAAGGATGCCCGGCGAGCATCATTCCTACAGCGACCTTTTAAATTTCAAAATTTTAAGCAATTTCTACACGAATGTCCCCCTTTCCCCTTTGAGAGAATGAAAGGAGGTATTTTCTCCTTTACATTACCGGAATAATAAATTACAATTTTACTAAAATTTCATATTTAGAAATTACATTATATTGAAGGTAACATATTATGCTTCGGCGCATTACTCGCAA
>JAUWZC010000209.1 GCA_030615565.1 Desulfobacteraceae bacterium
GATCAATGGCCAGATAGCAAACACAGTGTTTCAGATTACCTCCAAACCACCTACGCTTGCCGTAAGCATCAACAAAGAGAATTATACCCATGAGTTCATCAAAGAGAGCCGGTCCTTTGTGGTGAACGTGCTGGATAGAGATACTGGAATGGTCTTTATAGGGCGCTTCGGGTTTAAATGCGGCAGGGATATCGACAAGTTTGACGGCATAAAGCATCGGTTAAGTCAACTGGGCAATCCAATTCTTGAGGAGAACAGTACCGCATTCTTGGAGGTGAGAGTTGATGAAGAAATTGATGTGGGCACCCATACAATTTTTATTGGTGAGGTTGTTGACGCTGATATTATTAGCGAAGGTGAACCTCTGACCTATGCTTACTATCATCTTGTGAGAAAGGGCAGGGCACCAAAGGCTGCTCCAACATATATTGAGGAATAGTATTTGAAAAGGAATCTTAAAGGATGGTGAAAATTTCTTGGCATACGTTTTCAACTAACCAGATGAAATAAGGAGGAGAGAATCATGGATAAGTACGTCTGTGAGGTTTGTGGTTATGTCTATGATCCTGCTAAGGGAGATCCAGATAATGGAATAGAGCCAGGCACCTCATTTGAAGATCTGCCAAATGACTGGACCTGTCCAGTCTGTGGTGCTTCAAAAGATGAATTCGAAAAGGAATCATGATCAAACATAAGAGAGGAGTACTATCGTGATTTATGGATTTAATGCAAACGAAATCTTTCAAATAGCTATTGACATAGAGGGAAATGGCAAGCACTTTTATGAAAAGGCCATGGATCTCGTTAATGATCCTGATGTAAAGGAGCTTTTAGCCTCCCTTGCTCAAGAAGAGGTAGAACACCTCAAGAGATTTACTGAGCTAAAAGCTCAACTGCCCAAAACAGCTACTGAGGATACCATCTGGGATCCTGAGCATGAGATGAACAGATACCTCCAAATGATGGCCGATATGCACATCTTCAGATCGGATTTTGATGTGGAAAAAGAATTGTCTCGAGTGAAAAACCCTGAAGATGTACTAAAGCTCGGAATTCAGTTTGAAAAGGATTCAATAATCTTCTTTCTTACCATACAAGACGCTACTGAGGGGGAGAAGGGGCGTGAATTTATCGGTCATTTGGTTAATGAGGAGAAAAAGCACTTAAACAAGCTTTCTCTGGAACTCAGAAAGCTCACGGCTAACAAAAAATAAGCGCTGAGGCATGGGATACGGCCACTGACCCGGCGAGTTTTCGCGATGCCTCTAGATGTCTATATAAGCTAAGATCATAAAATTTATGTCAAGTTTTTGCTTGTTTATTTGGGTATCGGTTAGGGTAACGAAGCCCGTATCGGTAACGGTTAGGGTAACGTGGAAATAAAAAGACTAATGACGTTACCGAAAAACGAAACGGGCATCGTAACCGTAACCCATAAACGTTACTCAGTATTTCGTATTTTCTTACTGACATCGTGTCTCGTCGGTTTGAGGCAGAGCTTCGCTACTATATTACACCCAACCACGAAGCTTACAGGCCTCGGCAACCCTGGCTACAGACACCAAATAGGCTGCCTGGCGCATATTTACATTTTGGTTTTGACTCATTTCATAAACACTTTTAAAGGCACGGCTCATTTTTTCTTTCAGTCTCCAGTGGATTTCCTCTATTTCCCAGTAAAGGTTATAGGCATTTTGGACCTGTTCCAGGTAGGAGACAGTAACGCCCCCAGCATTGGCCAGAAAATCGGGCAATACGATTATTTTCTTATTAGATAAGATATCATCGGCTTCTGGTGTTGTGGGTCCGTTGGCCAATTCACAAAGGATCTTACAGCGCAGTCTGGGAGCGTTTTCTCCTGTAATAACATTTTCCAATGCAGCTGGAAAAAGAACCGCAACCTTGAGTTCGAGTAGCTGCTCATTGCTTATCTCTTCTGCTTCGGGAAACCCATTGACTCTGCCACTCTTGAGCTTATGTTCAATAAGTGCCTCCACATTTATACCATTGGTGTTATAAATGCCTCCTTTGGAATCCGAGGCAGCCACCAGATTAAGACCGAGAATCTTCTCACCAAGCTGGGCTGCATACTGGCCAGCATTGCCAAAACCCTGAATAGCCATAGTCTGTCCCTTGAGATCTATACCATAAACTATGGCCGCTTCCTGGGTCACATAGACCCCACCTCTGGCCGTGGCATCACCACGTCCCTGGGACCCACCCAAGGGTATGGGTTTTCCTGTGATCACACCTGGATGTTTTTCGCCCATGATCGTTTCATACTCATCCATCATCCATGCCATAATTTGCGGGGTAGTGTAAACATCAGGTGCAGGAACATCTTTGGTGACGCCAAGAGACCTGGCTATAGCCCGAATGTAAGCCCGAGCCAGTCGCTCCTTTTCAGTCTCTGACAGTTCCTTGGGGTTACAAATAATTCCCCCTTTACCGCCACCTAAAGGGATGTCTACTACTGATGTTTTCCAGGTCATCCATGCCGCAAGAGCGCGTACCGTGTCGATAGTTTCATCCGGATGCCAGCGGATGCCTCCCTTAGCAGGACCACGGGCGGTGTTGTACTGGATGCGAAAGGCATGGAAGATCTTAGTGGAGCCATTATCCATTTTAACAGGAATTGTGACCTTCAATTCTTGCATAGGCCAGCGGAGAAGTTCATGGGTAGCCTTATCTAAGCCAAGCTTTTCAGCAGCATCATCCAGTTGCTTCTGAGCAATGCTAAAAGGATTCAATTCATCTTTCATTTTTACTCCTTTCTGTTTTATCTTATTAAACCCCCAATACTGCTGTGATTAAAAACAAAGACTAATTATACTTTGTCAAATTAGGTTGTAATCTAGGAAAGCAGGTTTAAACCCAACTGTGAAGTTTCACTGCTTCGAGCACATGGTTAACAGCAAGCGCATAGACACTTTAATTAGTTGTTTGAGCAAAAAAAATCCACCCATCTCGTCTCTGAGATGAAGTGGACCTCTTTGTCTTCTGTAGTACGTCTTTGTATTACTTCTGATTTTTTAGATTTAGATAATTCAAAATTAGAAATATGTCAAGTCTTTATTTTTATGTACTGGTGAAATATGATTGTCTCTGCAATCTCTCTCATGTTTTTTCGGGTATTTGTCATAATGATTGCAGGTTTTGAATTGATCAGTACAATATCCTATCAACGAACAAAAAATAATTACTTTTAGGGGGAAGTGTGATGAAAAGGAGTGGAATTTTCTAGAGTAAATATTGTATAAAAAAAGATAATTTAGTGGACTTTATAAGTAATACTGAAATAAGCTATTAGCAGTATTGTTCCTTCATCAGAATCAGGGGGTTGGTAGGATGTTATTGTTAAGGAATGGCACGAATCAATCAAATAATAAACTTTTATAACAGAATGGGATCTGATTATCAATGGAGAAAATCGTACCAGAAACCTACGATAAGTATATAAAGGGCCTTATGGATATCAGCCAGGCCATCACCTCTGACCTGTATCTGGAAGACATTCTCAAGCTGATAGTGATGGTAACAGCCAAAGTCACTGGTGTAGAAATCTGTTCACTATGGTTGGTGGATGAGAGTAAAGGGGGAAAGAAATTGCTGCTAAAGGCTACGCAGTCTATGGACCCTGATTACTTCAAAGATAGATCCCTGAATATGAATGAGGGTGTGGTGGGATATATAGCCACCCATAACTGCACACTAATGCTTGAGGAAGTTTTAAAGGAGCCAAGATTTAAGGAAAAGGAGATGGCAAAAAAGTTGGGTCTTGTATCCATGATCGGCGTTCCCTTGTGCCTGAAGGATGGCTCGGTGATAGGTGTGTTAGATTGTTTTACGGTGGAGCCTCATGAGTTTTCGGAAACAGAAATCAACCTCATAAAGACGCTGGCGAATCAGGCAGCTATAGCGATTGAAAATACAGAACTTCTAGTAAAAACGAGAGTCATTGAGGAGGAATTGAAAACGAGAAAAAAGATTGAGAAAGCCAAAGAGATATTGATGGTTAAAAAGAATTTGCCTGCTGACAAGGCTTTTCGGTGGTTGCAAAAAAAGAGCATGGATAGCCGAAAATCTATGCGTGAGATTGCTGAGGCGGTTATTATCTCCCAAGAGATATAGCCA
>JAUWZC010000172.1 GCA_030615565.1 Desulfobacteraceae bacterium
TAATTTAATGAGATCCTCTATCCAAATAAACTTTTTAAATCTAACCTGCAATCTGACCTCTCCCCTCTGGTTATGGGCGCCGACATCGCTTATCTCTTTTGAGCATGGACAGAGGGTGGTAATTGGCACATTTATTATAACTACTAGATCTTTCACTTTATTCAGATTGCCTTTAAATGTGCACTGGTATTCCATCAGGCCTTGGCTATGTGTGACAGGGGAGCTCTTCATGATAAAGTATGGAAAGGAGATTTCTATGTGTGCACTTTCAGCATCGAGCCTTTTTTTCATGGTTGAAAGAATATCTGAGAAATTCTGAATAGAGATACTTCTATTGTGTTCATTCAGAATCTCGATAAGCCGACTCATATGTGTGCCTTTATAGTCCTTGGGAAGGTTAACGTACATGTTAATCAGGGCTATAGTCTGTTGGGTTTTTATTTCTTTGTCCCGAACCGTTATTGGATACCTGATGTCTTTTATTCCAACCTTGTCTATATCAATATTGCGATCATCTTTTTGATTTTGAATATCTAACATTGCTCATTACTCTCTTGTTTTTGATAGAATAAATATTATCTAATCTTTACAAAGTCAACAAAAAGATATTTTAAATAATAAGCAGCTTTATTGGTTCAATATTTTAAACCAACCAAACCAATTAAACAATTTCATAATTTTCTTGATTTTTTGAAGGGAAATAAGGTATTAGAGTTAAAGTATTCGGGGCGTGGCGCAGTCTGGTAGCGCACCTGCTTTGGGAGCAGGGGGTCGAAGGTTCAAATCCTTTCGCCCCGACCAGAATTATTTGTTTGTTGGGTTTGTCGTGTTTGTTGTGTTGATCAATTAAAATTGAGGGTTTTAGGAATTTAGGTAATTTTAACTTTAGGCATTTTAGCTCACTTTAGGTTTGTTGGCATGGAACAGGTACTGCTTTTAAATATCACTTTTGAGCCTCTTAAGGTCATCAACTGGAAGAAGGCAATTATTATGCTCACACTGGGTAAGGTTGAAGTGATTGAAGAATATACCAGGGAGATCCATTCAGTCAGTTTTGCCATTAAGTTGCCAGCAGTTGTCCGGCTTTTAAGATTTATAAAAAGGCCAAAGACACCAGTAAGATTTAGCAGACAGAATATTTATATTCGGGATAATCACAAGTGTCAGTACTGCGGCAAGAGACTTGCTCCAGATGAGCTTACCTGGGATCATATTTTGCCCAGGGCAAGTGGAGGTAAGACAGAATGGAAAAATGTTGTTACCTGTTGCATTAAGTGCAACAGAAAGAAAGGGGGAAGGGTTCCCTCAGAGGCTTCAATGTCCTTGGTCAAGAAACCAAGCATACCAAAATGGTTGCCCATTTTAAAGATCACATTACATTTTAAGCATACGCCCCAGTCATGGGGGGACTATATTTATTGGAATGTGGAGTTAGAGGAGTAAGGGGCAATGAGTCGGGGCCAGTCAATTGAAGTAAATGTTTTAGATAGGCGGTGGTCATCGTCCAGCAAGGTGAATGTTAGATCAGGAAAAACCTTTTCAGCAATTGCCTGTATAGGCTTTAGAGGAATAATCTCGTCATTCTTCCCATGAAAGATATAAACATGAAGCGTGAGTCTTTCCGACAGATATGGACTGAAGTCAGGGAGGTTAATAGCCGGGGCTAGTAGGATAAGTTTTTTCATCCTATCTTGATTTTGGAAAGCATAAAGGGAAGCCATTAGCCCACCTAAAGAAGAGCCTATCATAATTATCCCTCTTTTATCTAGCAGGATTTCGTTCAGTTTTGACATCCTGGTTGATACATCACCAACAAAGTCCGGGATAATCATCTCCGGAAAAAGGCCTCTAAAAAATACTCCTTTATTTCCCTGGCTGCTGCTTTCTTGTCCGTGAATAAAGATAGTTGGATCTTTTAAGCTTTTCTCCATTACCCTTTCTTGGAGTCTAGGTCAAAAATTTTATTTTCAAGTTTAGCTATTCTTTTTTCAAGCTCTTCTATCCTCTTTTTTCTTTCTATATTGTCCTTCTTTTTAGTTATCTTTTTTTGACCTTTTTGCAGGTCTTTCTCTTTCACTATTCTATGTACGCTTGAGAGACCTACTCCAAATTCTTTAGCTATCTTTCTCATGGATTGTCCGCTTGCATGGGCCTTTATAACCTTTTGCTTTGTAGTTTCATTAATCTTTTTTCTTGCCATTTTTAACTCCTTTCAAGGTGTATACTTTTTAAATCTTTAGCCAATTTAATTAAAGGTTTATCTCTGAGCCTTGTTACATTACTAATATCCAAGGACTCAAAAATAGGGTATATGCTGATTCTATCTCCCTCAGCTATAATGTGCTCAAAGGGAACTGATTCACCGTTGACAAGAACAAGATCAACTTCTTCAGGTGGCACTCCCAGAGAGCAAATTGCCTCATTAATTGTGGTTGGACCTTTTAGGAATAGACCAAAGGTCATTTTTCTCTTGTTAGCAGGGAGATAATCGTTCAGCTCTTCATAGAGGCGAAAATATGCATTATAGCTCATGGAAAAAAACTCTTTCTTTAATAGTATGTAAAAATTTGATAAAATACTATAATATAATGTTATCTGAAGATTACCATAGTTAAAATAACATATTTTTCTTTTCTTTTGCTACTCATTTTTTGCACAATATCTAATAGTTCACCTCGAGAAAATCTATTTTCTGATCTTAGGGAGAAGATGATCACTAACCAGATAGTAGCCAGGGGAATAAAAGATATACAGGTTATTGAAGCTATGAGGAAGGTGCCTCGACATTTTTTTGTACCTGAAAACAGGAGGGAATCTGCCTATGATGATAGGCCTCTTCCAATTGGAGAGGGCCAGACGATTTCACAGCCATATATAGTGGCATTTATGACTGAGGCCTTAGATCTATCTCCGGAAGATAGGGTATTGGAGATAGGAGCAGGCTCGGGTTACCAGGCGGCTATTCTGGCAGAGATTGTGAGAGAGGTGTATACAATAGAGATAAGGCCTAAATTGGGTGGGACAGCTCAAGAGAGATTGGAAGAGATGGGATACAAAAACATTTTTGTAAAGATTGGTGACGGCTATAAAGGCTGGCCAGAAAAAGCGCCTTTTCATGCTGTAATAGTTACCTGTGCCCCGGAGAAGATCCCAAGACCACTTATTGATCAGCTTACTGATGGTGGAAGGATGATCATCCCTGTAGGAGAGAAGAGAGGCATACAGATGCTGGTTCTTCTTCGAAAAGAAAAGGGAATGATAATAAAAAAGGCGGTAATGGATGTGCTATTTGTTCCCATGGTAAAAGGGGAAAAATTTATGGTTCGATAATTACCTTGATTGAATCCTGAGCCTTTTCAACAAGGGAGAATCCTTCACCTGCCCTTGCGAGTGGAAAGCGATGGGTTATCATATCCTTTACCGTGATATTTTTTGAACTGATTAACTCTATGGCCTCGCTTATATCTAAGGGAGACCCGGCATAAGATGTAGTAATTGTTATGCCGTCGTGCCAGATGTCAAATAAGGGTAGAGCAATATCGATACCTGGCTCTGGCGGGGCAAACATAAGGATAGTTCCCCCTCTATCAACGGTTTTCCAGGCCATATAAAATGCCTCTAAGGCAGCGGTTGCAACTATTACCACCTCAGCCAGACGCCCATTATTGATCTGTTTAAGATGCTCGGGAATGTTATTGTCAGCCAGAATGCCTGCTTTTGCCCCAAATTTTTCAGCGAATACCAGCCGTTTTTTATTTATGTCAGTTACCACCACAGAGCTTGCTCCTAAGGCCTTTGCCAGTTTAACATGGAGCAGGCCTGAAATTCCTCCCCCGATTATAAAGACTGTTTGGCCTGGTTTTAGGTGAGTAGTTTTTTGGCCTCTCAGAACACAGGCTAATGGCTCAATAAAAGTTCCCTCCTCATAGGAGATCTCATCAGGTAAAAGGAATACCCCCCGGTCAACATTGATTCCCGGGACCCTGATAAACTCGGCAAATCCTCCAGGATCAAAATTTGTTTTTCTTAAGGTGTCACATACGGTATAATGACCACCTAAACAATAATGGCAGGTGTTACAGGGGACATGGTGGGATACAAAGACCCGATCGCCTACCTTATATCCTTTAACATTTTTTCCCACTTTCACTATCTCCCCTGTTATCTCATGACCGAGGACTATAGGGGCCTTTTTTATTCTATACCATTCAAGAACATCACTACCACAGATCCCGCACGCATGCATTTGGACTAATAATTCATCTGCTTTGATTTTGGGTACAGGGATTTCTTCTAATCTTATATCCCTGTTATTATAATACATTGCGCATTTCATAGTATTTATCACTTTTCATTGGTTACTCCCCAGGGCTTTGTCATAGTAAAACATAACATATTGATTTTTAAGATTCTTGGTGGGCATGGGTGCCTCTTTTTTTATTTTATGCCCTCCCGACCCGTACCAGCCCGGGACGGGTGAAAAAGTTGGGCACACCGGGGACATAGGTATGTCTTTTTTTGCTCAATGCCCATTACTGTGCATTATGTGGGGCATAGCAAAAAAAGACATACCTATGTCTATACCAGCGCGGGTCATAATAAAAAAAGAGGTACCTATGCCCCTGCACCAGCATAGCAGAAAGACATCCTCTTGGACTTCCTACTCCAGTTGCTATTTCGTGTCTGCTTAAGGCGGAAGATACCCATGCTCTGAACTTTGACGTTACCGTGGGTTACTCCCTACTCCCTACTGCTTAGTTCTTGGTAAAGCTCTTGGGCCTCTTGTGGCGTTGTATTTTTATGGATAATAGCGTTTAATGCCCTCATCATAGGGATTGGATGAGGATTTTGCCAGACGTTTCTCCCCAGATTAACTCCTATTGCTCCCTTTTGAATACCATCATAAACAAATTCAAATACCTCAAGTTCTGTCTCACATTTGGGGCCACCTGCAATAACAACAGGAACGGGGCATCCTTCTGTTACCTTTTCAAAGTCCTGGGGGCAATAATAGGTTTTTACAATCCTTGCTCCCAATTCAGCTGCAATTCGAGAGCTCAAGGCAAGATACCTGGCTGTTCTTTGTTCTAATTCCTTACC
>JAUWZC010000161.1 GCA_030615565.1 Desulfobacteraceae bacterium
TCCCTATTCTTACCGCTGATGATATCGGTGCTGATGAAGATAGACTCGGGCTTAAGGGTTCACCTACCAGGGTTGTAAAGACATTTCATCCAAAGGTAGCAAGAAAGGGGGAGATTCTTTCTACATCGAAAGATTTAGATGGGGCAATAAATGGCCTTGTCGATTTTTTAAGAAAAATAGAGATAATATAAGAGGGTTAGGAATGGAAAACAGATCAGAAGACTATAAAGGAATATGGACACTTGGAGAGATGAGAGAGGGAGAGATACATGCCGTTTCATACGAACTCTTGGCCTGGGGGAAAGACCTAGCAGATAAGTTAGGGGTAGAACTCGGAAGCATAATAATCGGTCACAATGTAAAGGATAAGGCAAAGGAGCTTATATATAGGGGGGCAGATAAGGTATATGTAATTTACAATCCTGCTCTAAAGGATTTCAGAGCCGATCCTTACTCCAAAATACTTACATCCCTTATAGATGAATATAAACCGGAGATATTTATTGCCTCAGCCACTACCATAGGAAGAACCTTAATGCCTATATGTGCGGTAAAGCTCCAAACAGGACTTACGGCAGACTGCACTGGGCTGGATATTGATATAAACGAAAGGCTTCTGATCCAGACACGACCGGCAATTGGTGGAAATATTATGGCCACCATCAAGACCCCTACATCCCGGCCCCAGATGTCGACTGTAAGACCAAAATCGAAAGGGCCGCTCCCTATAGACGAGTCAAGAAAAGGGGAAATTATCGTCAAAGAATTTGGCGGTGAATATTTGGCCTCCAGGGTTAAAAGAGTGGACTTTCTTAGAGAGGAGACGGTAGGGGCTCCTATTCAGGATGCTGATATTATCGTTTCTTGTGGCAAAGGACTAAAAGACGGGAAGAATCTGAGGATTATAAATGAGCTTGCTGAGCTTTTAGGCGGATCAGTAGGGGCCTCAAGAAAGGCGGTAGATCTTGGCTGGATCTCTTATTCCCATCAGGTAGGCCTCAGTGGAAAATCAGTCAGCCCAAGGCTGTATATTGCCTGTGGTATTTCTGGGGCTGTTCAGCATCTGGCTGGGATGTCTTCGGCCGAGACGGTTATCGCTATAAACTCTGATCCTGAGGCGGACATCTTTAGGGCAGCAGACTTTGGTGTTGTAGGTGACATATTTGAGGTCATTCCTCTCTTCATACAAAAGTTAAAAGAAAGGACTAAGGAGTGATAAGTTCAAATCCTCATGACTTCGATCACAAAGAAGCAGGAAAATATTAGAGTAATGGCTTATAGCCCATGCAAACCAGGATTGAAATACTAAATCCGAAATCCTAAACAATAACAAATATCAAAATCTTCACCCCGTTAGATAAATGATTTGTATTTTTAATTTATGCCCTAACTTCTCTCTGTTTCAGAAAAGTTATAATTTTTACAGTCTTTACTATCTAACGGGGCAAGAATGACCAAAACTTGTTTTGAGTTTGGCAGGAAGTTATTTAATGCTTTTGGATTTAGAACCTTTGAATTTTGTGCTTGTTTAGAGTTTAGATATTAGGATTTAGGATTTTCCACATTTTATTGAGCATGTTCGATTTGGTGTTCAAGAATAACAGGAGGATATTTTTACATGAAAGAAGAATATGGCATAGTAACCACAGAGATCATAGAGGAGCTTCAAGAAATAGTTGGGGCAAAAAACGTAATCTTTGAGGATAAAGAAAAGTTAGAGAATTATGCTGCTGATGAAGCAGGAGAGATCTTTGGCCATTTGCCAGAAGCAGTAGTAAAACCTGATTCTACTGAGCAGGTGTCAAAGATAATGCAACTGGCAAATAGAAATAAGATTCCAGTTACGCCCAGGGCTGCTGGTAGCGGTCTTGCTGGTGCAGCTATACCCCTTTATGGAGGGATAGTTCTTTCGATGGAGAGGATGAACAAGATTCTCGATATAGATAAGGTGAACAGGGTAGCTGTAGTGGAACCTGGGGTTATAACCAATGAACTTTGTCTGAAGGTTTTAGACGAAGGTCTAATGTATGCTGGCTACCCAATGAGTATCGAGACCAGTTTTATCAGCGGAAATGTGGCCACCAATGCCGGGGGAGGTAAGGTAATAAAATATGGGAACACCAGACGACATATCTTAGGCTTAGAGGTTGTCCTTCCTACTGGTGAGGTGATTGAGCTTGGGGGCAAATTCAGAAAAGATACATGGGGTTACAATCTATTACATCTCATGATTGGCTCAGAGGGGACGTTAGGTATCTTTACCAAGATAATTTTAAATTTGGTACCCTGTGCCGGAAGGACTGTAGACCTCCTTGTTCCATTTGGGGATATAGAGACAGCCGTTAATACCGTTGCAGATATAATTGTCTCTGCTGGTATAATACCAGTAGCGGTCGAATTTATGGATAAGCTCTCTGTTGATCTTACTACCAAATATCTTAATACTAAAATAGCTTTCCAGGACAAGGCCGAGGCCTATCTGATTATCCAGCTTGAGAGTGAATCAAAGGAGGGGCTTGAGAACCTATACGAGAAGGTAGGTGAGATATGCCTCAATAATGATGCCCTGGATGTCTTTGTGGCTGAAAGTCGCACCGATTCAGAAAATATCTGGAAGGTAAGGCAAGAATTTGCTGAAGGATTAAGGGCAGCCGATCCATATGCATCCCTTAGTGGAGATGTGGTGGTTCCCCTTTCAAAGGTACCTGAAATGATGAGGGAGATAAAGAGGATTAGTGAAAAATATAATATGAGGATTCCTACTGCTGCACATATTGCTGATGGAAACCTTCATCCGGAATTGATGAAGCCGGCGAATGTATCTGTCGAAGAGTGGCCAAAGATCGCCGAGGAGATTTATGATGAAATGACAGATATTGCTATAAGATTAGGGGGTGCAGGAAGTGGTGAACATGGAATAGGCTTCATAAAAAAGCCTATCTTTTTGAAGACAAAATTGGAGGCAGAGCTCAATTTAATGCGGGGGATTAAAAAGATATTCGATCCCAATTTTATCCTAAACCCTGGAAAAATAATTTAATTCTTCGGAAAATGAGGACAAGATTATGATCGAAATACGTTTTCATGGACGGGGGGGTCAGGGGTCAGTAGTTGCCTCAAGGATCTTGGCCACATCTATATTCCTGGATGGGAAGTATTCCCAGTCCTTTCCTGCCTTTGGGGTTGAAAGAAGGGGAGCCCCTGTGACAGCCTTTTTGAGGGCAGATGACAAACCCATTAGGATACGCACAGAGATATATGAGCCAGATCATATTGTCATCCTTGATTCCCTCTTGGTAGATCAAGTTCCCCTTGCAGACGGACTTAAAAAGGAAGGCATTGTCATCATCAATAGCAATAAAAAGCCAGGTGAGTTTTCCGATAAATTCAAAGGCTTTCATGTGGCCACTGTTCCGGCTGGCAAGATTGCCATAAAGTATCATCTTGGTTCATCTCAGTCTCCCATTGTCAACACTGCCATTTTAGGTGCTGTTGCCAAGGTACTTGGGATAGTTTCAATGGAAAGTCTGATTGAGGGTATCAAGACTGATGTGCCAGCCCATACCGAGAATAATGCCGCCGCTGCTAAAGAGGCTTATGAAACGGTGAGCGAGGCAGTCAAATTGTAACCAATTGGTGTCAGCAGTCTGTTGTCCGTTGACCGTTGGAAAACAGGGAACAGTGAATTATCAACGGACACTGTACAACAACAGATAATCTGATTTAAATAGAAGTGCCAGGTTTTGTGAGAGGAATTAAATATGAAATATATTGAAAGGCAGGTTAATGTTCCGTTATGTGCCATCTCGACTACTTCCGGACTGGTCAACAAGACCGGAACCTGGAAGTTTGCCCAACCTCTGTTTATTGATCGCGTCTCTCCTTGTAACCAGCAATGCCCTGCTGGTGAGGACATCACTGGATATATGTATCTGGCAGGCCAGGGGAAGTTTGAAGAGGCATGGAGATTGATCATGGAGGAAAATCCCTTCCCTGCAATCATGGGCCGGGTTTGTTTCCATACCTGTGAGGAGCAGTGTAACAGAAAAGACCACGATGAAGCCGTATCTATCCACACAGTAGAGCGCTTTATTGGCGACTATGCCCTTTCCCATGGTCTCAAGATAACAGTTACCCAACCAGAAAAAGATAAAGAGGTTGCTATTGTAGGTGCCGGCCCTGGAGGCATGAGCGCGGCCTTTCATTTGAGGCGGATGGGATATACTGTTACAATATTTGACTCTAATCAAAGTCCTGGCGGTATGATGCGCTATGGTATTCCTTCCTACAGGCTCCAAAATGAGGTACTTGATGGTGAGATCAACAGACTATATGATATAGGGATAGAATTTAAAATGGGAGTAAAGGTAGGTAAAGATATCACCTGGGATTCCTTTGAAAGCCAGTTTGATGCCATATTCATCGCTATTGGGGCCTATGAAGAGACCAGTCTCGGGATCGAGGGTTTAAACAAGGATGGAATATTTAATGCCCTTGAATTTTTACATGAGATCAATCTCGGCAAAAGTCCAAAGACAGGTAAAAGAATTTCTGTCATTGGCGGCGGAAACAGTGCCATAGACTGTGCCAGAGCCTCCCGCAGGCTTGGGGCAGAGGTGACTATCATCTATCGTAGAACTGAGGCAGAAATGCCAGCGCACGGAGAGGAGATTAAAATGGCCAGGGAAGAGGGTGTTCAATTTCTTTTTCTTGCCACCCCAAAAGAGGTATATGGCCAGCGGATGATTTCCGGTTTAAAGGTGGAAAAGATGACCCTGGGGGAAATAGATGACTCCGGCAGAAGACGACCACTCCCAACTGGGGAGACCTTTGCTATTGATTGTGATGGGATGATAATCGCCATAGGAGAGGCTACTCACGTGGCTGATCTTCCTAATTTTATCTCGCAAAAAAATGGAGTCGTTACAACCGATCAGATGGGACACACTGATCACTCAAAGATCTTTGCTGGAGGAGACATTATCGATATCCCACATACCGTTACTCATGCTATCGGCTCAGGCAAGCGTGCAGCTATAGCCATTAATCGATTTCTTGAGGGAATAAAGGGCGAAGAAGACAGGCTCACTCAATTCAGGTGGGGGGCAAAAGGAAATGTGAGTGTTGGCCGCATACAGGGTACAACCCAGTTTTTGAGAAGAAAACCGACCTTAGAGGTAATAGACTATGCTGACATGAACTCCTTCTATTTTGATCACCGGCAAAGTATGAAAAGGAATAAAATCGCTGTAGAAGAACGATTAAAGGGCTTTCAAGAGGTGATCAAACCCCCTTCTCAAGAAGAGGTAACCTCTGAGGCCCAGCGCTGTTTTAATTGCGGTTCCTGCACCGAGTGTGGAAATTGCTATATCTTTTGTCCGGATAATGCCATAAA
>JAUWZC010000275.1 GCA_030615565.1 Desulfobacteraceae bacterium
TTGGGTGCATTGGCTTGGGGCAGTCTCACAGCCGCTAGGAGGATCGGAACATGGCTTTATGTTCCTTATCAGGCGGCCTAACAAAATGATGGAGCAGATGCCTAAAGGCGGGGCACTATTGGCAGATTGACTGTGATCAAAATCTTTCTTTTTTTCGAGCTGTTGTACTCATCATCCGGCACTGCTCATCATTAACATTGGAAGGGAAAAAATGAAAAAAATAATTATTATATGAGCATCATCAGGTATAGGTAAAGAACTGGCAAAGGTATTCTCTTTAAATGGTTATGAAGTAGGCATTGCAGGAAGGAGAACTAATCTATTAGAAGAATTGGCATCTGAACTTCCAACAAAAACCTACATAGAAACAATTGATGTAAAAAACACAGAATCAACAATACAATCTCTTGATAAATTAATTAAAGATATGAATGGTATTGATATTCTTGTAATTAGCGCAGGGATAGGACATATCAATTCCTCGCTTGATTGGACGCTGGAAAAAGAAACCATAGATACCAATGTGTCCGGATTTACAGCAATAGCAGGAGTCGGGATGCGTCATTTTATAAAAAATGGCGCAGGGCATTTGGTAGGAATATCATCTATCGCGAGAATAAGAGGTAGTGATATAGCACCAGCTTATAATGCTTCGAAAGCTTTTATGTCAAACTATTTAGAAGGCCTCAGCAGAAAGGTTGCAAGAGAAAAACTCCCCATTACAATAACAGATATACAGCCTGGTTTCGTAGATACTGCACTAGTAAAAGGGGACAAGATTTTTTGGATGGCTTCTCCAAAAAAAGCAGCAAAACAAACCTATAACGCAATAAATCGAAAAAAGAGAATTACATACATTACAAAAAGATGGATATTAATTGCATGGTTGTTAAAAATATTGCCGGGCTATCTTTATAGAAAATTATAAAAATCTAACAAATCGCTGCACCGAAATTTTTACTCCGCGACTTCGCCGCTCCATAACAATTCGGTGAGGACTTTTTCCGAGGATTGTCCTCGGAAGATATCCAATGTTATGTGAAAATAAATAAAAAGGAGAAAAAATGAAGAAAATTGATTATAAAAAAGAACTAAAATATTTGTACAACCCATCTCCCAAAAAACCAGAAATCGTTGATGTTCTCAAAATGAATTTTTTGATGATTGACGGCAAAGGTGATCCGAACACCTCACAAGAATTTAAGAATGCTGTTGAAGCTTTATTTAGTGTATCATACACCTTTAAATTCATGATAAAAAAGGGAAAACCTGGTATAGATTATGGTGTTATGCCACTAGAAGGTTTGTGGTGGGTCAGAGATATGTCTAAATTTTCGATTGAGAAAAAAGACGAGTGGTTGTGGACAGCAATGATTATGCAACCAGAAATGGTTGCAAAAGAACTTACTATTGAGGCCATGAAAACAGTTAAAAAGAAGAAAAATTTACCAGCAATCGGTAAATTACGCTTTGAATCATTCTGGGAAGGAAAATCCGCACAAATTATGCACATAGGCCCTTTCTCAGAAGAAGGATCAACCATTGAAAAATTACATAATTTTATCCGCGAAAACAACTATAAGCTAAAAGATAAGCATCATGAAATATATTTGAGTGATATCAGAAGGGGTGATCCAAAGAAATGGAAAACAATTATTAGGCAACCAATGTCATGAAAAGGTCTAACAAGGCAAATGCACCCGGACAACAAAAAGCGCCGTTCCTTCGTCGCTCTGCTTTTTGTCGCCGGTGATTTGCGGCATTCTCCGGCATGAAGCCTCCATGCCCCAGAACGTGTGATTTTCATTGCCGTACAGTGGCACATACGTTAGTATTTCATCATGAGCAGTACCTTTAGACGTATTCTGGAGCTGATCGAACATCGTGACGTGAAAATATCCGAGCATGGTTACGACGAAATGGCTGAAGAAAACATTCTAGCCAGGTATGTCATGACCGGTGTTTCCGAGGGCGTGGTTGTGGAAGACTATCCTGAATACCCCAAGGGACCATGTGTTCTTGTTTTGCAAAAGGACCCTCAGGGCAAACCGATCCATGCAGTCTGGGGGATTCCAAAGGATGCTTCCTCACCTGCCGTCCTGGTCACCGCCTACAGGCCTGATCCTGATCAGTGGTCTAAGGATTTTATGAGGAGAAGAACATGAGGAAGAGACATCAGACAAAGCTCGTGCACGAGGGCCAGTATGTTGCCGAAGTTGATGTGGAACTGGTTGACACGGGTGATGGTTGGTCACCTTACTTGTCCCTTGAGGATGCATACAAACTGGACGATGTGCGGGACGCCTTGCGCCGTGGAGATGTCAGGAGTGCGGCCCGGCTCGCCCGTGTCTTTACCCTTACTCCTGTCGCAGTCTAGTTATCTGCCAGAGAACCTCTAAGGATTGATACGACATGAAATGTCGTGATCAATCTAATGTTCAAGAAGGCCTGCTGTAATATAGGGTATTGATAGAAAGATTTGTGGAGTTAGAAGGTCTATCAAGCTTCAAAAAGTGACGAGACGGTCAAGATCAGAGAATGTTTACATAGAAAGTGGATGGGGTCAGACATAAGTAAATAAGTATTGGCCGTAATTCGCCTAACGTCAATCCACCTGACCTCTATTTCGCTGGCGCCCTTCGACAATCTCAGGACTTTCAGCTCCTTCGACAAACTCAGGGCTTTCAGCTCCATAGAGGCAGGTGATCTTTACGTTCGGCGACTTAAGAATATTCGTTTGTAATTTCTTATGGAAAGAGTCTTTAGTTTTGCCTTGGGGAATATATGGAGATGGGATACATCGACAAATAGGAATGTTTTGATAGATTTCGTTAGGAAGCTGGATGTTTCAGG
>JAUWZC010000086.1 GCA_030615565.1 Desulfobacteraceae bacterium
GTCATAGCAATAATAAATCCCTGTCCTTCTTCACCCAGTAGATTCTCAGCAGGGACCCTACAGTCTTCAAATATAAGGCTTGTGCAATCTGATGCCCTCTGACCCATTTTATCCTCCTCTGGACCAACGATAAAACCAGGCATACCCTTTTCCAGCACAAAGGTACTTATACCCTTATGTCTTTTGCTTTTATCTGTGTAAGCAGTGACCACAACAACATCTGAATTTTTTCCACTGGTAATCCATGCCTTGGTACCATTCAAGATATAGCTATTTCCATCTTTTTTAGCAGTTGATTTTGCGCCTGCTGGATCTGATCCAGCACCTGGTTCTGTCACCGCAAAGCATCCAAGCTTCTTACCTGCTGCTAAGGGTTTTAGATAGTTTTCTTTAAGAAAATCAGAACCAAACCTGAATATTGGACCGCAGGAAACACTATTGTGGACAGACATAATTATAGCGGTAGAGGCACATGCATATCCAATTTCCTGAAGGGCCAAACTATAACTTATAGTATCTACACCTGCTCCGTTATACTCAGGAGGAACGCACATTCCCATCAGTCCAAGTTCGCCCATTTGTTTTAGAATATCTGCTGGAAATTCTTTGGTTTTGTCCCTCTCGGCCGCAGTGGGGAGGATGGCCTCCCGAGCTAAATCATTGACCATAGCCTGGATCATCTTCTGTTCTTCATTTAGTTGATAGGACATTTTCAATCCTCAATTTTCAATTATGGTGTATAAAGTACAACCACCATTTCTGCTTTTTCTGAACTTAAATTTCTAAGCTTATGAATGATGGAGGAATTAAAATGTAAGGAATTTTCAGGATCTAACACAGTTTTATTGTCCCCAACCGTAACTTCTAGTTTGCCCTTAAGAACATAAATAAATTCTTCCCCTTCATGCTGGTAGCTTACCGATTTATGATCAGAAACCGGATCTATAAAGACTTTGAAGGCCTTTAGATGTTTATGAACAGCATCTGGTGTTAATGTCTGATAGCTGTAAGCTTCTGTCCTTTCTTTAAAGCCCTTTAATTTCTTTTTATCGGCTTCATCTCTCTCTTTCTTTAAGAGAACACCACTGTCTATTTCTAAGGCCCTTGAAAGCCGTAAAATGGTAGCCACTGGAGGCATAATACCCCCTTTCTCTATACGAGAGATATAATCGATAGAGAAACCGGTCTCATTAGCTAAGTAATCGAGGCTCAACCCTTTTTTGGCCCTTGTATCTTTCAATCGTTTGCCCATAGGCTTTTCTTTCTTTAGACTTGCCATGATATACTCCTCTAATCTTTTAAATATAAAGCTTTTACCCTTCCTTCTCCTTTGTTTTCTTTATATGGGTCACTATCTTAAGGACAAAACTAAGCAGGAGGGTAGCGCTAATAAGTATAATAAAATTTGAGGCGAAGAATGTCATAATAAATGAGAAGGGGTCATTAATTTGGTATGCCATATAAAGGAGGTCTATCCCAAAAAGTATAAAAAAAATAGCAACCAATGCCAAGATGATCTGAGTAGCCCACCATGGAATAGGGTTTTCCACTATTTGTTACCTTTTTTTATTTTTTTCAAAACAATATTATCACAGGCAGTGTAGGGATCGATTTTTCTTTCCATAATTAATTGAAGGGCCTCTTCGAACTCTCTTGAATGTATAATATCAGCCAAAACATCACTGACAATTCTATCCTTTATCATCTCGACAAGGTCGTTTCGGGCCTTTTCATACTTAAATATGGATTGCATCTGTTTAGAGGATAGTAAATGCTTGCGATGATTTTCGATTTCACCCAAGATTTCCTTCACTCCTTTATCAAATACCGCCTGGGCAGTTAGAATTGGTGGCTTCCAGCCATCTTTATACCTTTTTTCATCCATCTCGATCATCAATCTGATATCATTTATAGTTCTGTCTGCTCCTTCTCTATCAGCCTTGTTTATTACAAAAATATCACCTACTTCCAGGATACCTGCCTTTAGGGCCTGAATATCATCACCCATCCCAGGTACAAGGGTTATAATAGTTGTATGTGCGCTTCGAACAATATCTATTTCATCCTGCCCAACACCAACTGTTTCAACGATAATATAGTCCTTTCCCATGGCATCCAGGACATCTATAGCGCTTCTGGTAGATTGAGTCAGTCCACCAAAGTAACCTCGGGTTGCCATTGAACGTATAAATACACCTTCATCCATGCTATGCCGTTGCATCCTGACTCGGTCACCCAGGATAGCACCCCCGCTGAAAGGACTGGTTGGGTCTACTGCAAGAACCCCAACAGTTTTTTTAGCCTTTCTCAGATGGGCAATCATCTGATCTACTAATGTAGATTTCCCTACGCCTGGCGCTCCAGTTATACCAACAACATATGCCTTGCCAGTATAAGGGTAAAGATCCTTTAGGACTTCTCTTGCCTCAGGGACAGTATCGTCAATATCCCTGATGAGCCTTGCAACGGCCCTGATATCCCCGGATATGATTTTTTCAGCTATCACCATTACAAAGTGTCTAAAGTGCCTGCCCGCTCGCCAAGACCTTGCGAGGCAGACGGGCCTAAAATTTAAAAGTGCCTAAAGTTGATTGTCTCATTCCCACTGCCTACTGCTTGCTCACTAGAGTTATCAGCTCCTGGGTTTAACATTTTCCTCAACCCAATTCACAACCTCACCTAAAGGTGTGCCTGGGGTAAATATTTCTTTAATTCCAATCTTTTTTAATTTAGGAATGTCTTCTTCTGGAAATATACCTCCACCACAGACCACAATATCATCGGCGCCGTTCTCTTTTAAAAGCTCCAACACTCTTGGAAAGAGATACATGTGGGCGCCTGCTAAACTGGAGAGCCCTATCATATCCACGTCTTCTTGGATAGCTGCCTGGACTACCTCTTCAGGTGTTTGATGAAGGCCAGTATATACAACTTCAAAACCGGCATCCCTGTAAGCCCTGGCAATAATTCTGGAACCCCTATCATGGCCATCCAGGCCTGGTTTTGCTACTAAAATCCTGATCTTCCTTTTTTGATTCATGCCATATTCCTAGCAAGTGTTTGTTGGGTTTATTGAGTTAATTGAGTTTGTTAAGTTCGCTACTTATTTTCAGTTTCAAGTTTCCAGTTTCAAGTTTCACATATCCTTGCCCCTCAAGCATTCCTCTTGGCTCATTTTAATAAACACCAGGATCTCTGTATATTCCAAAGGCCTCTCGGAAGACATCACATACCTCCTGCTCGGTGGCATATTCTTTAACGGCATCTATAATGAGATACATTAGATTATCATCTCTTTGAGTGGCCTCACCTAATTTCTCCAATGACTCTTTCACCTTTTTATTATCCCTGGTATCCTTAATCTGATTTGTCCATTTAATCTGATTTTCCTCTAATTCTGCCTCTATCTGAAGGATCTCTACAGGAAGCTCTTCTTCTGTTACATACTTGTTTACACCAACTACTGTCTTTTCTTTGCTATCTATCTGTTTCTGATACTTATATGCCGCATCGGCTATCTCCAGCTGGGGATAATTTTTCTCTATTGCCGCTACCATCCCTCCCATGTCATCAATCTTTCTGATATATTCAAGGGCCTCTTCCTCCATATCTCTTGTAAGGCGCTCAACATAAAAGGATCCACCCATGGGATCTATGGTATTTGCTACCCCTGACTCTTCAGCTATTATCTGCTGGGTGCGAAGAGCAATAGTGGCTGCCTCTTCAGTGGGTATTGCAAGAACCTCATCTAAGGAATTGGTATGCAGTGATTGCGTTCCGCCAAGTACAGCAGCCAGTGCTTCTATAGCTGTTCTAATAACATTATTATACGGCTGCTGTGCAGTGAGAGAACATCCGGCGGTTTGCGTATGAAACCTGAGCCACATTGAGCGTGGATCTTTTGCCTTAAATTTCTCCTTCATTATCCTTGCCCACATCCTCCTGGCCGCCCTATATTTTGCAATCTCCTCAAAAAAGTCCAGGTGTGAGTTAAAAAAGAAAGACAGCCTCGGTGCAAAGGAGTCAACATCAAGACCCCTTTCCAGTGCCGCCTCTACATAGGTTATACCGTCGGATAATGTAAAGGCAAGTTCCTGAACAGCAGTGGACCCTGCCTCCCTTATGTGATAGCCACTAATGCTAATAGGGTTCCATCTGGGAACCTCTTTTGTAGCGAATTCAACAGTATCTGTTATAAGCCTCATGGATGGCCTTGGAGGACACATGAATGTCTTTTGCGCAATGAATTCCTTGAGCATATCATTTTGTATGGTTCCACCTATAACCCCCCTGCTTATCCCTCTTTTCTCTGCCATTGCTATATACATTGCCCACACAACAGGGGCTGGTGGATTTATGGTCATGGAGGTGGTGATCTTATCAATAGGAAGGCCATCAAAGAGTATCTCCATATCCTTTAATGAATCGATGGCAACACCACATTTGCCGCATTCTCCTCTCGATCTCGGGGAATCAGTATCATACCCCATAAGGGTGGGCATATCAAAGGCTGTTGAGAGACCTGTCTGACCTTCATTTACAAGCAAGTGAAATCTCTTATTGGTATCCCTGGCCGATCCTAAACCGGCAAACATCCTCATAGTCCATAGTCTTCCTCTGTACATAGTGGGTTGAATACCTCTGGTAAATGGATATTGATTAGGAAATCCAATATCATTCGAATAATCCAGATCTTTGATGTCCAATGGGGTATAAAGGTTTTGGACAGGATGGTCTGAAACAGTAGAAAATCTCTTTAATCTCTCAGGGGCCTTTTCGACAGACTCTTGAAAAAGCTGTTGCCATTTTTTATTATCTACCCCTATTTTTTCTATGCTTTCTTTTTTAAACATCATAGCTCTCTATTACAATTTTCCGTATTTGTTCAAAAATTTAGAGAAGGACATGGATGTCTTTTTTTGTTATGCCCTTCTAACATGGTGCCTTGCCATGTCGTTTCAAAATGGTTTATAGCTACTTGGCCTTAGAATCATATGATCCGTCTATATAAACCATTTTGAAACGACAACTAAGCTTAAGCTTTATTTAAGGGCATAATCAAAAAAAAGACACCCATGTCCTAAAGGACCAGTAACTTTAAATCTTCACCCTGTTAAATCCCTGTATGGGGCCGCCAGAGGCGGCGTTTAACAGGGCAAGCAATATTTTTAGCAATTACAATTTTCCTAATAATGCACTGGCTATCGTATTTTTTTGTATCTCTTTTGTCCCCTCATAAATTTCTGTTATCTTCGCATCTCTATAGAAACGTTCTACCTCATACTCAAGCATATAGCCATATCCTCCTAATAGTTGAATAGCCTCATCGGCTACTTCAACTGCTACCCGAGCTGCATACATCTTTGCAATGGAGGTTAATTTGGGATCTATTCTGCCCTGATCGAAATTCCAGGCTGATTTATAGGCTATAAGACTTGATAACTCTATTTTGGCTGCCATATCTGCAAGTTTATGCTGTGTTACCTGAAATTGAGCTAGTTTTTTTCCGAACTGGGTACGCTCTTTGCAATATGCAAGTGCACGATCAAAGGCTCCCTGGGCAATCCCAAGAGCCTGTGCTGCTGTCTCTATCCTGCTTTCGTCAAAAAATTCAAGGACATGATAGAATCCCTTGTTTTCTTGACCTACAAGATTTGAAACAGGAACTCTCACATCATTGAATGAAAGCTCCGCGGTTGATGTCATCTTTATTCCCATTTTTTCACCAACATCTGCAGTACTATATCCGGGTGTTCCTTTCTCAACAATGATGACTGATTGGCCACGATAGGTAGGCTTTGCGTCAGGATCTGTTTGGCAGAGAACCATAACAAAATTCCCTATGGTCCCATTAGTAATAAATGTCTTTACCCCATTTATTATGTATTCATCCCCTTTTTTTACTGCAGTTGTATCCATAAAGGTAATATCGCTTCCGTGGTCTGGCTCGGTAAATCCCCCGCTGCAAAGTGCCTCCCCTTTGGTTATAGGAATAAGGTATTTCTCCTTCTGTTGGTCGTTTCCAAATCTCAGGATGATCTCTGATGAGAAGTCAGCCAGGCTAAGGGCGATACCGATTCCTGAATCTTGTCGACAGAATTCTTCCACAACAAGGGTATTCTCAAAGATACCATACTCCTGCCCCCCATATTTTTCTGGATAATGAATACCCATGAAACCAAGCTCACAGGCCTTTTTCCAGATCTCTGAAGGAAATGTGTGGTTCCTTTCATGTTCAAGGGCTATTTCTTTGTCAAATTCTCCTTTAGCAAACTCTCTTGCTGCCTTCTGGATTGCTTCTTGTTCCTTATTTAATTTAAATTCCATTTTTCCCCCATATCTATAGAAGTTCGCCTTTAAACTTGGCCTTTCTTTTTTCTAAGAAGGCCTCCATTCCTTCTCTGGCATCCGCACTTGCCATGCACATACCAAATGCATCAGATTCCATGTAACAACCGGTCCTTAGATCCTGGTCGCAACCCCTTTCGATTG
The DNA here is from genome assembly GCA_030615565.1 of Desulfobacteraceae bacterium. GTDB lineage: Bacteria > Desulfobacterota > DSM-4660 > Desulfatiglandales > B25-G16 > B33-G16. Next base: position 6,493 of record JAUWZC010000086.1, read on the forward strand.
ACTCTTTGACAGCCCGGATAGAAACCTTGCCCTTTGATGCCAGTAACTTTGCCACTTTCATTGTCTCTTCCCATAAAGACTCTTTTGGAAATATCTTGTTTACAAGGCCAATATCTTTGGCCTCCTGTGCACTTATCATTACTCCTGTCATACAAAGCTCCTTGGCCATTGATTTTCCAACGAGACGAGATAACCTCTGGGTACCACCAAAGCCTGGAATAACCCCTAAGTTTATCTCTGGCTGGCCGAACTTAGCAGAATCAGCAGCATATATAAAATCACATGCCATTGATATCTCTGTTCCTCCACCAAGGGCAAAGCCATTGACACAGGCAATTACTGGAATGGATAGGGACTCTAACTGAAATAGGAGTTCCTGACCTTGCCTTGAGAAAATTTTCCCTTCTAATGGGGTATAATCTTTCATCGAGGCTATGTCTGCTCCTGCAACAAAGGCCTTATCTCCCTCTCCTGTCAGGATAAGCACCTTTATAAATTTATCTGCAGCTACTTTTTCCAGGGCATCTTTCATCTCAGCTACAACTGTTGGATTAATAGCATTTAGGACTTTTGGTCTGTTAAATCTAATTATGGCAATATTTTCTTCTTTGCTATAGATAATAGTTTCATAAGACATGGTTAGCTCCTTTTTCATTTACTATTTTCAATTGCTTCCGAGTCCCGGAATCGGGGAATATTGACGATTGAATTTTTTCAATTTTCAATTTTCTATTATCAATTCATTATACCCTTTCAAGTGCCATGGCCATACCCTGGCCTCCGCCTATACAAAGGCAAGCAAGACCTAACTCAACATCGTTTCTGACCATCTCATTCATCAGGGTTAAAACAATTCTGGCACCAGTGCAGCCAATTGGATGGCCTATAGATATGCCACTTCCCAAAAGGTTGGTCTTATCAAGATCGAACCCCAACTCCCTTATACAGGCAATGGCCTGAGAGGCAAATGCCTCATTTAGCTCAACCTCACCAAAATCACTTATCTTCAATCCAGTATTTTTTAGGACCTTTCTGACAGCAGGGATGGGACCCAGTCCCATAAAAGCAGGGTCTATAGCCCCTGATGCATATGCCTTGATTTTAACTATTGGCTTCAGACCCAAATCTTTTGCCTTTTCAGCAGACATTAAAAGCAATGCAGCAGCAGCATCATTAATACCAGAGGCATTACCTGCTGTAACAGTACCATCTTTTTTAAATGCTGGTCGTAGCTTTGCCATCTTTTCTACATTTGTGTCCATTGGCCTTTCGTCAGTGTCAAAAATAATTGGTTCATCTTTTCTCTGCGGAATAGAAACAGGCACGATTTCTTGTTTGAATATGCCTTCAGATATTGCCTTTTTTGCCCTTGCATGACTCATGGCACCAAGTTCATCCTGTTCACTTCGAGAGATCTCATATTTTTCAGCAATGTTTTCAGCAGTTAAACCCATATGATAGCCATAAAAGATCTCCCAGAGCCCATCAAAGATCATCAAATCAACTAAATCGGTATTGTTCATTCTTACCCCCCATCTCGCAGTATTTAATCCATAGGGTACCATACTCATATTTTCCATACCGCCTGCAAGAATAGTGTTTTTCTCACCTTCCTTTATGGCAAGAGCGGCAAGGGATAAGGCCTTCATACCTGAGGCACAGACCTTATTTATAGTGAAGGCATTAACCTCCTTGGGAATGCCCGCATGTACTGTTGCCTGCCTGGCAACGTTTTGCCCTTGACCTGCCCCTATTACGTTACCCATGATTACCTCATCAATTTCTATGGGTTGAAGAGAATCAGCATAATCATAAGCATTTTTTTCCAATTCAATCATGCTCAAACCTTTAAGGGCATCTGGCTCAAAACTCTTGAGTCCATCAGATGTTAAAGGTCTTAGCCCAAGTCTTTTCAAGGTTTCCTTTAAGATCAAGGAACCTAAGGTAACTACTGATGTGCTCTTTAGTGATCCTCCAAAAGAACCTACAGGTGTCCTAACGCCTCCAATAATTACTACATCTCTCATATACTCTTCTCCTTAGTTAATGTTAACAGGTTTAACAAAATGTTTATTAATTAAAGGTACTTTTATATATTCTTTTCTTCTAATTTAAGTCAAGTCAAAATGGCCTGGCAAAGGTGAAAAAGACAAAGATTGTCTGGAATTATTTTTTTATTGACAATGCAAAATCATAGTTACATTATAGCTAAATTGTAATCACATATTGGTAATAACATTGTATTTTTCTTTAAACCATGATTGATTAAGTGACCATACATTGTACATTTAAATTGAAATATAGATGAATAACAAAGGAAAACATACTACAGACAACGTGGATCCTCCAAAGAAGGTGAAATTTGAGATCTTTGGTGAGGAGATGCTTGAAAAAGAGGTTAAACTCAGCGGTAATAGCGGCCGCATATATCTTCCACCAGATTGGGTTGGCAAGCATGTCAAAATAATCAGAACAGATTAGGCACTGAACTTTAAAGTAAGGAGTTTAGCAAATTGCAGAATCTTATAATAAGAGGCTTAGAGATA
>JAUWZC010000090.1 GCA_030615565.1 Desulfobacteraceae bacterium
TTTTATGGTTTTATTTTCATCAAAACCTATCAACTTCATTCCTTCCATTTTTATCCTCGTTTATAATATATAGATTATTCTGTATTATAAGAAATTCCATTTATAATAAGGCTGGAAAATTACTCAGGCACTCTTGGCGGTAGTTATTCCTGCTGAAATTATAACATGAATCTTCTTTTTAGTAGCCGCTTTGCATAGTTTTTTCAAGTTTAACTTTTAAAATTAAAATTTCAATTCTCTCATGTATGCTTAAAAACGTGATAGCCAGGGCAGGGGAATGGTTTATCTTGACCAACTGGGGAATTTTGTCTATACTCTTTACTCAAAATATATCCCAGATTAACTTTTGAGGGTTAATGGTTTTAAAAGGTGTGATTTTTGGAGAATAATATGAATATAGCGCTATATATCATAGCAATCTTGTGGATCGTTATAGGTATCTTTGTAATTCTTTACACCGAGAGAGCAATGAAGATTTTTAAAAAACTCTTTTTTATAGAAAAAGTAAGGGTGCTGGCTATTTTGCCTATTATTTTCGGGATTGTTTTGATAATAGGTGCCTTTGTATGTACACAGATATTTTTTCTGTCTCTTATATTGGGACTACTTGCCTTACTAAAGGGGTTATACTTGGTTATGGGACCATTGCCCCAGATTAAACGTCTTATGGATTGGTGGTTCAATAAAGCCAGTGACAGTTATATCCGTTTATGCGGACTCATAATCTTTGTTCTTGGAATTGCTATACTATCAAATCTTTTATAAAAGATGCGTTTCCTGTTCCGCCTTAGTCAATCCCTTCTTAGCCATCTATTTTATCTTCTATTTGACATGATTTCCTATTTTTATTAGTCTACCTTCTTAATTTTTCTATATTTTTTAAATTAAAGACTTCGACCTACCTTGTTAGCCAAGATAGCTAAAATGAACATTCCTAATATCTTTTTGTTGCCGATTTTAATTATTTTTATATTGGCTGGTATAATTTTTTATCAACAGTTAGAGAACAGTATTATTTTTTATCCAGACAAAGCACTTGATGATAGACCATCCAATTGGGATTTATGCTATAAGGATATTCAATTCCTGACTCCTGATGGCCAAAAACTGCATGGCTGGTTTTTTCCTGTATCTGGCAAATCGCCTGTACTTCTCTTTTGCCATGGAAATGCCGGTAATATTTCTCACAGGATTGAGAATATAAAATTTCTTGTTAAAAGAGATATTTCGGTATTTATATTTGACTACAGGGGCTATGGACAGAGCTCTGGCAGGCCTTCGGAGAAAGGAATATATATAGATGGAATAGCAGCCTACGATTATCTAACAGAGATTGAGAAGATTTCCCCTGATAGAATCGTTATTTTCGGGCGATCGATAGGAGGTGCTGTAGCCATAGAGGTGGCTTTACAGAGAAAAGCGAGATGCCTGATAATCGAGAGCACATTTACATCCACTAAAGATATGGCGAAAACAATTTTCCCCTTCTTTATTGTTTCACCTTTTTTACCCCATCATTACAATAATATTCTTAAAATTGCCGGTGTTACTATTCCAAAATTGATAATACATGGTGAAGATGACAACATCGTCCCATTTTCTATGGGTAATAAGTTATTTGCACAAGCCACAGAACCAAAGTTATTTTTACCGATACATAGAGCTGGGCATAATGATACATATGTTGTAGGAGGGGGGGACTACTTTGAGGCTATAGTTAATTTTATTTTATCTTCTACAAGCGTTCGGGCAAGATAAATTGATTTTAAGATTTTTAATTAATAGTTTAGCGCTTTAAAATAAGATTTTGGTGATTATAGTATTAAACAATAAGGCTTAAGGATAAAAAACCTCTAGTTTTGCAAAGGGCATTATATTTGGTGAGAATAAGAGGGATGCCATTTTTGGATAACATCTCTGTGCTTCTCTAAAGGACATTCTAACAGGGTAAACTTGGAGGATTGGGAGAATGAGGATTCTATTGACTGGCTCAAGCGGACAACTTGGCAGTGAATGTAAAAAAGTTTTGAAAGATGACTATGAAATCATTTCCCCAAATAGAGAAGAGCTGGATATTACCAGTTGGGACAAGGTGATAATGAATATTGATCAATTATCGCCTGATATAATACTTAATTGTGCTGCCTTTACCAGGGTTGATGAGTGTGAAACAGAGAGAAAGTTATCTGAGAGAATTAATGTGGAGGGCCCTAGGAACTTGGCACAGGGGGCGGCCAGATATGATAAAATTATTGTTCACATATCTTCCGATTTTGTATTTAATGGCCGAAAGAGGCTACCACAACCGTACTTTGAAGATGATCCCACCAATCCCCTCTCTTGTTATGGTTTAACAAAGATGGAGAGCGAAATGGCTGTGAAGCAAAATACCCCACATTATATTATTATCAGGACTGGTTGGGTTTATGGCATTAAGGGGGATAATTTTCTAAAACAGATACTTAAATTAGCTCTGAAAAAGGACCAGAAATCTATATATGTTGTTAACGATCAAATTGGTTCTCCTACATGGTCTTATAGGCTGGCGCAGCAGATCAAGGTATTGATAGACAATGGAAAAGAGGGAGTTTACCATGCCACATCAGAAGGTTACTGTAGCAGATATGAGTGGGCAAATTGCTTTTTAGACAAAATGGAAATTAAGATACCTGTTTTGCCCTGTACCAGTGAGAAATATCCCAAGACTGCAATAAGACCACTCAATTCTATTCTTGAGAACAGACAATTAAAGATAGAAGGGATTAATATTATGCCCAATTGGCAAAAGGATCTTGATATTTTTATTGATAAATATGGCGAGACATTACTAAAGGGAGAAGAGGAGCCTATTGTTACGCCTTAGGTTTAAGGGCAAGATCTAAAACCTTATCCATTTTCCTAATAAAAAAATCAATCTCATTAATTATCTTTTTAAGGATATCTTCCAGATCCTTTTTATTTTGAAATAATTATATTTTATGCTTATAATAACATGGTTAATCAAAAGGAAATAATTAAATCGAACTGTATAAATTGCTTGGAGGCCTTGGATAAAGGTCTAGAAAGAAATAACAACTGAAAAGAAAAGGAGGTAAACAATGTACGTAAAGGATGTAATGACAATGAATGTGGTCAATATTCCGAGTAACACAACTATCTCAGATGCAAAAAAGATTATGGATGCACACAAGATTCGCCGCTTGCCAATAGTAGACAGAGGAAAGATTGTCGGCATTGTTACTGAGCGCAGGTTAGAGGCATATACACCTTCTAAAGCCACATCTCTCAGTGTCTGGGAAATAGGTTATCTTCTTGGAAATACAATTGTAAAAGATATTATGGAAAAAAATGCCGTTTCTGTAACTCCAGAAATGACTGTTGAAGAAGCCCTAGCCACAGCTCAGGAGAGAAAGGTTGGCTCATTGTTAGTTGTAGAAAAAAGTGGGCAATTAGTAGGCATAGTAACTACAAATGATTTCTTTTATAAGATTGCCAATCCAACCCTTGGTATTGGTATGCCTGGTACACGGGTTGAGGTAATGACTAAAACTGATAAACCTATTCTTGAGGATATATCCAAGGCAACATCCCAGAAGGGTATGAAAATTTTGACTCTTCACATGATATCTTCCACTGAAATAGGAGGTAAGGATATAGTTGTTCAAGTGGATACTGAGGATGTCAGCAAAATGGTTAAGGAATTAAAGGATAAGGACTATGAAGTCCTTGTAAGAAAAAGATAGAATAGCAAAGATCTTGTTAGATAAAAAACTGGCTTAAAAAAAGTCAGCCAGGGAGCATGGCATACATGCTTTATCATGCTTCGATCATTTGGGCAACTATGATCACCATATGTTGAGACACTTCCATGGGTGACACGCAAGCTTCATTTCTCTATACACAGTTGTCTCTATAGGTAATTTTATCAATTTAGTATTGTGGTTTATGCAAGTAAGTAAAGGGTCTCATTGGAGACCCTTTTTTGATTTTCAGGTTGTTTGTTTGAGAGAATTGGTCTTTTGTGGACAAGAGATGAAGATCACAAACTTTATAAAATAGAGTGGAATTCGCTTGAGATAAAAAGGAATTTATGCGTAAATTTTAGTATGATGGACTGGTATGAACCAAGAGATTTCAAAGAATGGGCAAAAAGACTATTTGCTATCCGGCATTTAGTATTGATCCTATTTATCCTCAGTGTTTTTATATCAGAGCTGAGATTTGACTGGCTTGAGCAAGCACTTGGATCCTACCTTGTCACAACCAATTCCAACCGGCCGGAATCTGGAGCAATTTGGGAAATAGGTCATCGAACTATAACGGCTCGACAGACACTTGACCAGATTGTCACCGACCGTCAATTTTCCCAGCGTGAGGCCCGCGGAGCGACCACGTTTACCCAGATGGCGTTAAATATTTTACCCAACCAGGGGGTTATGCTATCTTCCGAGCACTTCAGAAAACTCTATCTCACGTTGCCTCAGACAATAGCTCATAAAATTGCCTCACCTTTTGAGATTCTCAGGCTTTTCAGCGATGGATCCTGGGTTCGGACCTACCTTGAGAAGGCAGGCGATGGTTTGAAAATATATCTTTTGAATACTAACAATCGGGTGTTGAGGGAATTAAAAATTCCATTAAATTTGATTCAATATATTGAAAGAGTTGAGATGGCGCTGACAGGGACGCTTGAAGATTTACCTACCTTTAAAAACCGTATCTATTCTGCTGACCGCTTTTTTGCAGCACTGGAGTCATTACCTGAGGAAGACCTTAGGAGCGTGGTTTCGCAGCCCGAAATGCTTTTGAGTATGCCCGGTCATATAGTCAGGGTCGGAATTTCAGATGAAGCTGTGTCAGGATTTATTGAACTTGGCTTTGAAATCGAAGACGGCACCAAACGTAAGGTGATTCTATTAAAGGGCCGTGAGTGGGCTGTGTGGATGCTACGGTCGTGTCTGGAAGAAAAAGAGTTAGAACTGAATACCACCTCTGACAGTCAAAGTAACTGGATGTGACAATGACACATACTGCCATCATTATACGCATTTTACGTATCGTTTTCTATGTAGCACTAGCTCTGACAAGTTTTGCAGCTCTTGCTGGTATAGGCATATTTTTTGTGGCAGTGAAAGATTTGCCCCGTGTGCCTGAACCATTGATCCGGATTATAGAAACTCCACCTACGGAGATCTATGCAGCCACAGGGGAAAAGATCATGGTTATCGGAGGTCGGGAATCTATTTCATTGAGCAGGGTCTCACAGCATTTTATTCAAGCCGTTGTAGCCACTGAAGATCACCGCTTTTGGGATCACCATGGCATTAATAAAGTCCGCACATTAAAAGCTTTCTGGATAACACTTTTTAAACCAGGAAAGGTTCAAGGGGCCTCAACTATCACGCAGCAGCTTTCCAAGAATCTTTTCTTCAGCTTTAAGCGCACCTATATGAGAAAATTCCGCGAATTGCTGGTAGCCTTGCAAATCGAATCTCAATACAGCAAACGCGAGATCCTCGAAGCATATATTAATCATATTCCTATTGGTGTTGGGGCGCACGGAATTGAACAGGGGGCCCGAACCTTTTTCGGTAAGCCGGCCTTTGAATTAACACTGGCGGAATCGGCACTGTTGGCCGGTCTTCCCAAATCGCCGACACGCTATAATCCTTATCTTTACTATGATCGGGCCAAGAAGCGTCAGCGGGTTGTCTTATTAAGAATGATGGCAGTTGGTTACATCACCAAGGCGATAGCTGATAATGCCTCACAAACTGAATTGAATCTTCGTCCGCTTCCTGCGGGGGCACGCACAGGAAGCTATTTTCTCGATATTGTCGTGAAAAGTCTTGAAGAGCGATATGGGCCGGAAGTTGTACATCATGGAGGACTGAAGATTACTACGACACTTGATCCTCAACTTCAGTCCTGGGCGATAGAATCCATGCAAAAGGGATTGACTGAGCTTGAAAAGATGCTGGGCATTTATAAACAGTCCAATGGTAGCAGTGGTGAGACGGTTACCCATCCACAGGGCGCGCTGGTGGCTGTCGAAACAAACTCCGGGGCTATCAAAGCCTTAGTTGGGGGAAGGAACTATTCTGAGACGGAATATAACCGTGCAGTACAAAATAAACGTCTGCCTGGATCAGGTTTTAAGCCCTTTCTTTATTACACTGCGCTTGAAAAGTTGGGTATAAACCCTGCGACCGTGTTTATTGACCAGGCTGTAACAATTCCGGTAATTGGAGCAGAAGACTGGTCTCCCAGGAATTTTGGGCTTAAACATGAGGGGCCTATGGTCTTGAAAAGGGCACTCATGAAGTCTGTCAACTCTATTGCCGCTCAACTAGTGGAAAATACTGGGCCTGAGGAAGTCATTAGAACTGCCCACCGTTGTGGGATCAAGAGCCATTTGGAGCCGGTTTATTCTGTTGCCATGGGGACATCCGGGGTCAGTCCTCTGGAGATGGCTTCTTCCTTTGCCACTTTCGCCACTGGTGGCGTTAGGCATGAGACCTTCTGGATCTCACGGGTTGAAGATGCCTTGGGTAGGGTGTTGGAAGAACATATTGTGAGTGGGGGACGATCTCTAGATGCGAGCTTTGTGTATCAAGTCGTGGATATGATGCGTGGCGTTCTGGATGAAGGTACGGGCTCTATTGTGAGACGCCTGGGATTTGACCTACCCGCAGCTGGTAAGACCGGTACTACAGATGGTTACTATGATGCTTGGTTTACTGGCTTCACTCCAACGTTGAGCACATCGGTCTGGGTGGGATACGATCGAGGAGAGGGGCTGTGGGATACACGAGGTATGGGAATTACCGGAGGCCATGGTGCTGCCCCAATATGGGCTGATTTTATGATCAAGGCAACAGACGGTGAACCACCTAGGGAGTTTGCTATTCCCTCTGTTATACGATTCGAAAAGATAGACCCGATCACCGGGTATAAAGCAAACGATTCAACACTAAATCCGCTACGAATAGCATTGCGTGAAGGTCAAAAAGTATACGAGAATATTCTCGGAGATGAAGAGCTCAACGGTTCGACAAATGTGGTTCCTTCATGGTCACCCTAATATGCTCTGAGCGTTTAACTGTCTAGCTGATTAAGCCACGTCCTTTGGGCATGGTAAGAGATAATAGGCTTTTGAAGACCCCTTCCAGGGGGCATGGGCAAAACCAGGTCCTTTGGGCCTGGATGCTTTACCGCCGCCCTTTAATGCCCCACCCGGGAGGGTGGGGATGGAGGCGGATAATGAATTATTTCCTTTTTTCAAGACCCGCCCGGAAGGGCGGGGTCGTTGACTTTTATAGCCATCTTTGATTAATTTAATAGTATAGGAATTTTCTTTTTTAGACATGATAGACAGGATGTTCAGGCCTTCGACAGGCTCAGGCCCCGAGCTTGTCGAGGGGATATAAAGAAAATATAAAAAAATCTTGTTAATCCTGTCAAAAAAATTCCGCTGCAGGCGGCTAAGTTCTAGGTACCTTGTGTTTTACACTTTGAGACATATAGCCCTTCGCATTTGGGCCACGGTTCTAGTGGGAGGGCTCATGAGCCTTTTGGTTTTACCGGCATTGCATTCTCACATAGGGCTTGAGTGGACTCTTGTGCCGGCATCGGGGATCATGATATTGGTCTTCATAGCGATTGGTTTGTTTTCGAACCGGGTAGGACTCAGTACTGTTGAGCGCTTGATCAGGGAAGCTACCACCTGGGAAAGAGTCGGTGCATATCGAGGAGCTGAAGAGACCTTCAGAAAAGCCACCGCTGTTTTAGACAGCTTCCTTTTATCGCCTCTTGTGAAAAGGAAGGAGTCTGCCAAACTCGCCGCTCGCCTCGCTCGCTTCTACCTTGCGCGTGCCGATAAAAATCATTCCTCCGAAGCCTTTATAATCTCTTACCTCCAATCTCATCCTGAAGATGAGGAGGTGGCGGAAAACTGGCTGCAACAAGTCGAAAGCCATGGTGGACTCAAAACAGATCATTATGAGCTTGCCTTCCGAATAGGTAATGCCCAACCGAAGAATAAGATCATCCAGCATTTGTTTGCACGGTTTTATCTGTCGGAAGGCCGAACTGATTTCTCCGCTCTTCAAACGTACCGACGCGTTTTGAATGGAGATAGTAATGCCGCCGTCGACATTGTTGACGATCTTGCAGCGCTTTTCCTTAGAGAAGGGCGTGCTGATGAATGGGCGCTGCGAATCTATCTTCAGGCATTCAGGCTTAGTGGTGGCAGATCTCAACTTATAAGAGGTATTGCAGCCTGTGTCCACTGGACTCATGAGACCGAACGAACCATGCAGTTATTGCAAGAAGCCCGTGGATTATTGGTGAGCTTTGATGAAGTCAGTTTAAAGAAGCTGAGAGCCGGCTTCAATCCTCCAAGTCTGGAACCGATAGAGCAAAAAATTTCCAGTAAATTCAGGGTTGGAATCGTCCTGTGGAAAGTGATGAAATGGATGGGGAGCACTCTTTTCAGTCTCATTACGTCTGTGGTCTTTGTAATAATAGCCAGAGCTAAGGATTTAATTAACTTCATCAAAGGTTCCCAAAGGTCAAAGCTTATTCTTAAATGGGCAATGATGGCTGTTTTGGCTGTCGGGGTTATAACTTTAATGGTCAATACAGTCGGCCATCTTATCAGAACCAAGAGAGCACTCTATGAAAAGGAGAAAACCACTGAGATTGTTGTCACTGACCCATTCACTTTACAGGTCGCTGCATACTTAAAACCACAAGATGCCGAAAGATATGTGAAATATCTCAAAATGAAAAAATTGGATGCCTTTTGGATAGAAAGGAGAGGGAAAAGAAAG
>JAUWZC010000054.1 GCA_030615565.1 Desulfobacteraceae bacterium
GAAGCAAGGTAAGGCCGGTATCAAAGGAAGTCGTATACAGGTTACTGGATACTATAGATCAATCCTACTGGGAGGGAAAGAGGAATTACATGATTATCTCCATCCTATGGGCGCTTGGTCTTCGCATCAGTGAACTTACTAGTCTGACAGTAGGCTCTTTTGAACCGGATATCGATCCTAAGAACAAAATCGGTTTATTGCGCGTAAAAGGTAAAAACAGAAAGCAGAGGGCCTTGTTTGTTGTGGACAGGCTGTACGATAATCTGATTACCTATCTTGCCCACCCTCAATCCCCTAAGCAAAAAAAAGATCCCCTTTTCCCTGTTACAAGCAGAAAGGCCATATCCAATAATCGTGTTCAGAAAAAGATGAAAGAGTATTGCAGGGAAGCAGGGATTAAAGACAGGATCACACCCCATGTGCTCAGGCATTCCTTTGCAACCGAGATGTATCATGCCAATGTCCCGCTGGATGCCATCCAGGCCATGATGGGGCATGATAAGAAGGCAGAAACTGCCGTTTATATCAAGGTATCAGATAGGTTTAAGAAAGAGGCATTATTGCAACTCACCATTAATGAGAGGATGTCATGGGAGTAACCGCGAAGGATTTTTTTGAACATATGGATGCTTTTATGGATTACAGACAGGTTGTCTATGAGGTCAGTGATCAGACAATCAAGAGTAACATGGTGGACCTTAGATTGTTTAAGGGCTTTATTAAACGTAATAAGCATGAAACAATCACCGGCCCCGCAGTGATAGACTTCCAGTATTATTTGAAAAAAGAAAGGAGAAACAGCGGCAGATCCATCAATCGCAAGATCTTTACATTAAGGAGCTACGCTCATTTTATCAGGCAGCAGGAAGTTGCTCATTCCGAGAATTTGCCGTTTGATGATGTATTAAAAGTACGCCAGGGATACAGAAATCGCCCGGATGCGTTAACCCCCGGCCAACTCAAATCGCTTTTCAATGCCATAGATAGAACTACATGCCTTGGCCTTCGGGATTATGCCATATATGCGTTGATGTATATGACCGGCCTTCGGGTTGGTGAAGTATTTAGCCTTGATATGGACAGTATTGATTTAGAGAAAAAGGAATTGCGTGTTATCGGGAAGGGAAAAAAGATCCGAACGCTTCACATAAATGATGAGCTATCTAAGGTCATCTCCGAATACCTTGCAGTAAGGCATTTCTTTTATGACAGTAAAAAGACGGATGCACTGTTTGTATCCAAAAAAGGAAACCGCCTGGCCATACGGACAATGGAAGACAACTTCAAGAAGCTTGTTCATAAAACAGGATTGAAGGTTCGTTTCAATATAACCTGCCATACTCTCCGTCATACATTTGCTTCTCACCTTAATGATAAAGGAGTGGATATGCTTGTAATCCAAAGCTTAATGGGACATCTCTCTTCCCGAAGCACGGAACCCTATATCCATCCGGCGCAGGAAAAGATACGAGAAGCAATGGAGAAGCTTCCCGGCGTCATCTTTATGAACAAGATGATAAAGGAGGGAAGATTTTTTCTTAGGTTTCAAACAAACACACGAAAAAGGGAGTAAAAAAAGTTAAGGGACTTTAATCATTTTTATTCTTAATGGAATACCAATAAAAGGGGACGTTGGTTCCAAAGCGATTTATCCATAAATAGTGAAAGATGTAATTTAGTTGCACCCGCTCCTCATGACTTGAAAAGCCAGTGGCATACTATCATATTTCATGAAAATGCATCAAGCGAATAGAAACATTTTGTACTGAACCATTTTGAACAGATTTGTTGAGCCGCAAGTCGTTTTGGAACCAACGTCCCCCTTTATAAACCTCAGTGCAAATCCATGAGTCCCGCCCGGATTGGCGGGATTGTGTAGCGAAAGTTTACCCTGTTGAATTTCCCACAGGGAACCCTATTCAACAGGGTGAACGTCCTTTTTATCCGCCTTTGGTGGAATCCGGGGAGATCTGCTCAACGGGCAATCTTAATACCTGTTCTAAAAGAAAACCAGTCAGGCCACTGGTGAAACAAGCCTGGGCATATCGTGAAGCTGCCTTAGCGGTATGAGCGAAACATGGTAGCAGGGCAGGTATAAGAGGTAGCGCACCTTGGAGCAATCCATGGTGTGATTGGGCAGAAGTCAGTCCCGCAAGCGGGACCATAGTAGCCAAACACAGAGTATGGAAAGGAGCCTCTATGAGTTCTCATGACATAAAGAATCCGAATGGATATGTGAACGTGAGGCACGTCATGGAATCGCCCGTTCCAGATGATGACCTTCAGCTTTTCAATGAGCTATTGGTTATTATTTATTACTCCCGATTACCATCGGGATAGACTCTGTGAATCCCGCTCTTTAGCGGGAACCCGAACGAGGGTCGAAGATCCCGATTTATCGGGGGTGGTGTGGGGAGGGGGAGTTAAAATCTCCCCCTTACCCGATTATGATAAATCTTTCTACAATTCTTTCCAATTAGTTCGTCCGTGAAAACCTTCGATGTCAAAGAAATCCTTTACTACTTCAATTACATTTTCTAGGGAAGTTTAAACTAACATTTCTTTAGGAGCCGTTTCTTGACTCCTTCCTTCAAAGTTCTCTAACATGTTTGATAGGTTCTTCCCTGCCCTTGTTGGGCCTCTCAATAAAAGTATTTGATTTTGGTATCTATAGAAACTGAATTTTCCCTTGCATTCATCTTCGTCCAAATAGAAATATGCATTTGTTTTTATCTTTCTCCTGATCTTTACTTTATTGTTGGGGAAGTTTTTGCCTATGAAATATATGTTATCAAAATGATCCATATCTAGTTTTAATATTGAATCAATCAATAAATCCATTACTTTTTCCTCTCGATCTCCCAATCCATATATCTCTCCTATCACTGCATTCTTTTTCAATTCTGATTTCATATTTATTATTGTTTCAATTGAGTTTAGGATAGATAATGTATTTGAGTTTGCTGTGTCTATGACTATTTTCACACCTTTGTAATCCATACTTTGCATACGAAGATATGGGTTTTTATAAGAGTTAAAAACATATTCTTTTTTAGGCAACTGCTTCCCAACTGTTGAATATAGAGCCACAGCAGCACACGAAGCAGGGCCGAGATGTAATCCAATGTCACTTAATTTCAATTTTACAACTCCCTCTCCAAAAACAGTGACTTCGGTATTTTCCTCGTTTATTGAATTAATTTCATATAAAAAATCTGCACCTGTGTTCATATCTCCATAATATTTAGCTGTTAACCCATACCTTTCCAAGTGGGGCCTGTTTTTTATATGTGCTATTATGGGTATCTCTCTGTTCTTTAATGAAAAGCCTAACTTTTCCTCAGCAACCCCTTCAACAGACTTCAATTCTTTTAGGTTAACTTCTGAGAATTCTGTATATCCTATGCTTTTAACAGGAACTATTTTTTCCATTAGTTCTGTATCTCCACGCGATCCAACAGCACATTCGAAGATTGCAAAATCAGGCGCTTCTGATATTGCTTTTTTTACAGCAAATGGAAGCTGTGGTACCCAATTGTCATTGACTTTGGTCGTGTATACAGAGAACCCATTCTCCTTTATAAGGGCTGCTAATACTCTTGTGAATGTTGTTTTTCCAACACTTCCTGTTATGATTATTGGATATGTTTTCTTGAGTAAATATTCCTTGTTTTTGAGAATCTCTCTAGGACTCAATTTTGCCTTTTTCCAATAACTTAGAAGATTCCCTTTGTTCCAATTTCGGTAAATCCACTTGTCACATTTTTTTTCAAACTCTTTCAATTCTTTTTCAATAGACATTTAGCATCGCCCTTTTCACAAGTGAAGGATATTTATACAAGAAATATTGTCTTATTTCTTCTCTCTTATTATCACTGCTCCATTCCTGATAATTATCCAACCTTATTTCCTTACCTCCATCAGGCAACAATTCTATTTTCATAGCTTCATATTTCTTATTGCTATTATAAAGGCAAATGAAAGGCACTCCTGCCATATATGCAAAAATATTCCCATGGAAGGATGTTGAAAGAACAAACATCGATTTTTTTATTTCCATTAAGTACTCTTTAAATGTTTCATAAGATATTGAATCCTTGGAATTCCATTGCCATGCGCAGTTGTATTTGATGCTTTTGAAATTTTCTAAAACTTCTTTTTCAGGTTTATTTCTCCCTCTTATCGCTGACACTGTCCCATTATGTTTATTGTAATCTTGGATATCATCCTTAAGAATACAACAGTCAAATGATAGTTTTGGCCTGAAACCCAATCCCTTGAGATGTGTATGAGTTATAACGTCTCTGCATGCGAGATAATCAAAATCATCCAACAAGCCTCTAAAAGGTTCTCCTTCAAACATGCTGAAGTTCACAAGATGGCTTTCTATTCCCATCTCTTTCCCTAGCTTTGAAAAGTACAGGTATGGGTAAGCATAATTGAAGTGGTTCTCTGTAAGGCCTTCACCATGTACAATGAACAAGCCTGTTTCCAATACTCACTTCCACCATCGTGATTCCTTTAGCTTTTTCTTAAAAGTAGTGAAATTAAGATAATCTGTACCAAAAGCACCATAAGGTATGTGCTGCACTATCTCATATTTCTTCTCAACCAACTTAATAAATTGGGTGTAGTTTACCTTAGAACCCAAATGGAATTGGGAAGTATCTCCTATTATTGTAACTTTCTTATCAGACACATTCATTCTCTCCTTTTAATACAATTTCGAGGCCATTGACATAATTGTCAACAAAACTGCTTGGCACAAGTATCTCTGGATCTTCTAATGTTTCTTTTGCCTTTTCAATCGCATCACAGATCGAATCTATGCGGAATTCATCAAACATAATTCCTCTCTTGTTGTTTCCGAAAATTTCTTTCATTTGAGGAATTGGAGAATAAACAAACCTTACTCTTTCATCTGCAAACTCTATTGCTTCCAAAGGAGTTAGGGGAGCGCCTTCAAACCTTGAAGGGAAAACAATTATCTCAAGATTGGGTCGCTTGAACATACTGAAACATAGATAATTATTAAAGTTAAAAGAGGTGCTAACACTTTCTTCTGGCAATTCAGAGATCAGTCCTTTAATCTTTTCTAAGTATTCTGGCATTGTAGTCTCTGTCGGCATTACTAATACTATGTGGTAATCTGTATTTCTTTTATAGAATTCTTTAAAAGCAGGTATCAACAGATCATATCCTTTCTGATATGTGCACCTGCCCCAGCAGAATATAATTTTTTTGTCCGAAGGGATGTTGTTTTCCTTAAATTGTTCTTCTATTGTTTTTTCGTCAACATTAAAAAGGTCTGACTTCTCAAACACTCCATTTATCAGGGGTTTTAATTTTTCCTTTTCTACATTATATCTTTCATGCAAAATTTTTTTATTGTGGCTTCCAATATATCCAATGAAATCTCCCTCGGTTTTTCTTATTGCATCGATTGATTCTTTTTCCATGTTTATTCTGCCCTTGTCGGTATACTCATCATCAAAGACATAGCCGAGGCTGTGTGGAACCCAGATTATTTTCACATTTTTCAAGTTTGGAATATATTTTCTTATCCCTGCGAATATGGTATCATGGGCAAAAACAATTAGTGAATCATAATCATCTTTTATGTCTTCTATGAATTTCGCTGCAGATTCTGAGGCTTTGCTCCATTGATGTAAACCTCTCCACATTGATTTTTGGCTGTTCCCATCAGATAGTGTATCTAATATCACCAGATGTCCATTGTTTGAACTACAGACTTCCGCAGTCTTGTTTTTAAGCTCTTCCCTGAAGTCTTTTGATGTTTCCTTGAGGAAAGGGGAAAGGCATATCAATACAGTATCATCTTCTAGGTTTGCCTTTTTCTTGATCTCATCAAATGCCTCAATAAAGTTGTGTGTTACCACACCAACTCCTGTTGATAATGAGATCAAGCCATCATGTGTTGCAACTACAACTGCTCTTTTCATTTTATCAGCTCTCCGTTATGTACAACCCTATGCTTATAATCTAGTTTTCCTGAAATCTCTAAGGTTTCCTCTATCCTGTTTGATATTGGAACTCCTCTGAGATTGAGTGATGTGTTGAGCAGAACATATGTTTCTGTCCTGTCTCCGAACTTCTTTATAAGATCATAAAAGAAAGGATTGCTTTCTTTTGTCAATGTTTGTGCCCTTGCTGTCCCATCTATGTGTATGCCTCCTATCACTTTTTCTCGTGAATGTTTTCTGACATTATACTGGTCCAGCATGAATCTTGAGCTTTTTGGACCGATGTAATATTCACTTATTTTTTCCTCAAGGACAACAGGTGCCAATGGCCTGTATTCTTCTCTGCTCTTTATCTTGACACTAAGGGTTTCTTTAATGCTTTTCTTATCTGGCCTTGCAATGAAGGATCTGTTCCCAAGAGCTCTTGGCCCTATTTCAGCTTTGCCATTGTGCATGAGGATTACATAATCATCCAATAAGTTATCAACAAGCTCATCAAGTGTCGTTTTTAAATATTCATAATCTGGATTTCCATATCCAAGATATGGGAGTTTCACCTTAGGCCGCTTTCCAAAAATCTCAACAATCAAGTAAGCAATTGCTCCTAAGGATACCCCTGTATCATCACAGCAAGAAGGGATGAACATGTTTATGTCTTTTTTTTCATCCCAGACTTTTGTGTTTATCTCCAGATTAAGGCAAGCTCCACCACAAAGCATGAGGTTCTTGTTTGAATATCTCGCTATGGTGTCGTTTATATCTTTCATCCTGTGCCTTACGAATGACTCCTGTACAGAGGCACATAAGTCACTGGCATCCTTGTTTGATGCAGATGCCCGCCCTTTCAAACCAGGAAATTTTTCAGACAGGATTCTGTTCCCTGTTTTATAATCTGTAGTGCATAATGTTGGCAAAAGATCTTCAAATTTGGAGACATATTCCTCTCTTGGCTTCCCAAATGCTGATAAAGCCATGAATTTACCTTCACACATTGGTCCGTTGTAGATGTATGTGGAGCATAGGTCATATGGCTTTGCTGTTATGAATCCTTCAGGGTTGGCCTCTTCCTTTCTCAGTTCATTGCCTTTTCCAGTGTATATAGTGACTCTTTCTCCAAAGTCTCCGCCACCATCACATGTCAGAACGATTGCATTATTCATTCCAGAATAAAAGAAAGCAGCAGCATGTGAAATATGATGGTTGACAATGAATGTCCTCCTTTTCATTCCAAGGAAACAAATCTCTTTCCAGAAAGGAGGCTTTGCTTTCTTATCTTCCTCTTCCAGCCATGGGTTGCATAGAGTAGTCATTGAGCAATATGAAACATCATCTATGCTTTTGTTTAGCAATTCCAGCCCATACTTTATCAGATATTCCATCTCTTCTGAATTACATTTCTTCTTCTTTTCTCTAAAAATTCTTTCTGCTTCTAGGACCAGCAAAATCTCATCATCAATTGCAAAAGCAACAGAAGAGTCATGGTAGTTAAAAGATATTGCCAATAGTAGCTTCTTGTTTGCCATTTTTAAAAAGTTTCAAAAAAATTATAACGTATTTCTCACCAGCTGGTGTGGAGCGCAGCGGAACACCAGTCAGGTGCAGAAAAAGGTTATGCCTTTACTACATATTTTTAATCATGAAAAAGGTCATCACGGCCAATACAATGGTCAGGACCACCAAAACCCAGGTTAGCTTCAGCAGGACACCGCTATAGCGCTCATTAGACAGTGCGACGCGGGCCATCATAGAAACCATCCTCTTGTTTGCATGTATTATATTTTCTTCCACTGATCGATGAGTTTGATGGACCTCCTCGTGAACATCACATAGCAATTGTTGAATGGGTTTCTTTAGGTCGCGATTGGTCTCAGCCTCAGCAAGTTCTCGGATGTTCTTCTGTTCCGTAGTAAGTGGTGCTTGCCCTGGTGGATCGAGGTTGATTCGTTCCCATGAGGTAAAAATTTTCATAATAGACCTCCATAGCGGATTGAACTTCGATAGGACGAAGCTCACCGCCGTGCGTTTAGCACGCCCGGTGCAGCGAAAGTTAGGCCGTCCGCCCTGGAAGGAGGGCAGCCAGCTTATCTCTATCGTGGTATCGCAGGGCCGACGCTGCTCGGTAGCATTCCTCGGCGTGTTGCACCGCAAGCTTGGCCTCATCGGGCTTAAACAAATCTTGAGCTGACGCAAAATGCTCGGCATCGAAACCGTACTTGGTTGCTAAGTAGAAGTGACCCCAGAAGTTCATTAGAAGAAGTAGCCTTGGCAAAGGGACTGTGTGGTCCAGGTGTTGGCTCGCCAGTTTCTCAAGAAGCTGTCTTTCTTGGATTTGTCGCGCAATCGCGGCAAACGCCTTTTTGTCAGGTGCCCATTCATGTGCAGGTGGATGCTTAACATGCAAGAGCGAAAGGACCGACTTGACTGAAAGTTCAACGCATTCCTGCGCCGCTTCCATCGCTTCAGAGCATCGATAGAACGACTTCAAATGCTCTTTCGCTGCCTGTAATTGGTTTGAGGCCTTGTCGATCCAGCCTTCGATAGTTTTGCTCTGAGCGTCAATCATTGACCGTCAACCTTCGATTCATTTATTGGTCCAATTTGAGATTGGCGGCATAACGTCGCTAATCAGCCGCGCGGGTTTTTGTGTGCATCCAAGTTGATACTAATGTTATGTAAATTTTTAATGTTTCTTTTTATTCTCATCATATTCTTTAGGTTTTTTTAAATCCTTTATAAGATTAATAAGTAGAGTATCAGGATTAGCCTGTCTATATGATTGTTTTTGGATATTATTATTTATATCTATCAATATTTTCTCAATCCGTTTTTCAATGTTGTTATCATCTTTATGATCTATAATCAGATAGTATGTATTTATCCCTCCGTAAAAAAGACCAATAATAGCTAAAATAATAGCTAATATGGTTAAATTTTTTACTTTCTTACCTATATCGATTTGCTGATAACTAATTTTTTTAACTTGAGCTTCTTCCTCCAATTTTGACAAACCAAAAATGAAATCAATTTCACTATTTTTTAACAACTTATAAAGAGTTCTATGCTTTTTTATTAAAAATTCGTAGTTCCTATTTTTCACTCTAATCGGATATTCATGTTCCTTTGAAAATTCTCTTACATCATTTTTATTGGAAAAATAAATTCTATAATTATCAAATTTGTCTTCATCCTTAGAATGTTCAAAAGCTGAATAAGCTAAAAGTCGAGACAAATGCTGCAATTTCAAATTTCCTAAAGAGCCTTCCTTTAAAGTCAAATCTTTAAATAATTTCTTCCCAACATCAACAAGGTAATTAAGAATTTCATATTGGAGTTCATCAACTTTTTCTTTCAGTTTAATGTATTGAATTACAAATTCAATATACTTGTTTAAGTCTATATCTATTGTGTATCTACCATCTGGTAATATTTGATCTTTGCTCGGGTAGTAAAATATATTTTCAAGTTCCTTAAACTCTTTCTGAAGTTTATTAATTTAATCTAATCTTTCTTTATACTTTTTTTTATCATAATCCTGTGGCCTTAAGATATGTGTTTCGAATAGATTTTTTAAGCTACTTAGAAAGTATATAGATTCTCTTGTCTCCTCTGTTGCTTTTTGAAAATCTTGGGGGAGATTAATATCAATTCTATTTTCTACAAGTTCCTTCATATATATGTCCTAATTACCTAAATTAATAATTCTGATAATTTTATTTCTTCAGTATAGATAGAGTTACCTTTATTTTTTCTTCACACATAACGAAAAGCTCACCGGCGGGGATGGAGCGCCAGCGGAATTCCCGTCCGCGTGCAGCTCCATGATACTATTTAAGGCCTCCCCCTAAAGTATGTTAATATGGTTCAACCTATAAACCATTAACACAAAACAAAGGAGGAAGCCCATGAGATTTTACACCAAACAACACAAATTTTATTGCGGAATCGACCTTCATGCCAGAAAAATGTATGTCTGTGTCCTCGACAGCGCAGGAGAAATTGTGCTTCACCGAAACATAAACACCGAAAGGGAAATCTTTCTCGCAGTAATTGAGCCTTTCAGGGAAGATGTCGTCGTAGCAGTTGAATGCATGTTCACATGGTATTGGATCGCGGATCTGTGTGTTAAAGAGAATATCCCTTTTGTTCTCGGTCACGCATTATACATGAAAGCCATACATGGTGGCAAAGCTAAAAATGATAAAATCGATTCCAATAAAATAGCAGTCTTATTAAGAGGCGGAATGATACCTCAATCATATGTATATCCTCAAAAGATGAGAGCTACACGGGATCTCCTGAGAAGGCGTAACCATCTAATGCGTAAACGGGCGGAACTATATTCACATATCCAGAACACCAGGAGCCAGTACAATCTCGATGAGCCTATCGGCAGAATCGCCAAGCCTCAGAACAGAAAAGGAGTAGTTGAAAGATTCGATGATTCCTCTGTACAAAAAATGATAGCCGTTGATCTTGAAGTTATTTCCGCCTATGACCCTATTATAGCTCAGGTTGAACGGGATATTGTTAAAATGGCAAAACATCATGATCCCGTCGCACATGCCTTGCTCAATACTATTCCAGGAATAGGTAAGATCCTGTCCCTGGTAATCCTTTATGAGATCGAAAATATACACCGGTTTCCAAGTGTCCAGGATTTCGCATCCTACTGCCGCCTGGTTAAATGTTCAAAGGAATCAAATGGAAAAAAGTACGGCTCAAGCGGTAAAAAAATAGGAAATGCCCATCTCAAATGGGCTTTCTCTGAAGCGGCAGTTCTTTTCCTAAAAGGTAACGACTATGGGAAAAGATACCTGGACAGACTTACCAATAAACACGGTAAAGGAAAAGCACTTTCAATCCTGGCTCATAAACTGGGACGTGCTGTATATTTTATGCTAAAGAACAAGAAGCCCTTTGATCAGAATAAGTTCCTGGGGCTTTAGATCTGGAGGGGACGGATCAGCCTGACGCCTAACTGGAACCATAAGGGAAATAAACACGCATTCGCATCCAGGCGGGGTCAAGATAACCCATGTATTTATAAATACTCAGCGGATGATGTGATAGCGATAACTCCCGGTAACCACTTGGCTTGATTAGCGATCCGTCTCGCTCCTTATAATATTTTCGACGTACCTTTTGGATAGTAGGCAGGTCCTGCTCCTCACCCGAACCTGTAGCTAACTGGGAATAGGTTACTATATCCCGTCGTTTGATTAGGACGGCATGAGGGTACGGCATAGTTTCTAGGTCGCGATCATATTTAATTGATTGCAGCTGTCTGTAATCTATTCGTTGCAGTAAAAACTTTTTATGCAACCATTGGATTACAAAAAGACGGTTGAACCTCGATAAGTGTTTGGTGCAGGGTCTTTTTAGCCAGATATTGAAATCAAGTTGGGGCCGTTGCCTGCAGGCCAGAAGCGTTCGTTGCTTGTTGTGCGAAAAAAAAGAACACTTTTTCGTCTATGGTGGAGTATTACCTCTTGACATCGGAGGCCTTATAAGTGTT
>JAUWZC010000042.1 GCA_030615565.1 Desulfobacteraceae bacterium
GATAGCGAGGATGAGTTACAGCAGATAGCCGAATTCATAAAAGATGTAGACAAAGATATCCCCTGGCACATCTCACAATTCTATCCAACACATAAATTGACAACCCTTTCACGGACACCAGTAGAAACATTGCATATGGCAAGGGAAATAGGCATAAACACTGGCCTCCATTTTGTCTTTGAGGGAAATGTGCCTGGAAGGGGAAATGAAAGTACATATTGTTACAAATGCGGGGAACTGTTGATTGAAAGGCGGGGCTATTCGATAATTAAAAATAAAATAGAGGATGGGCATTGCCCCTCTTGCAAGAGCTCAATCGCGGGCGTTAGTTTATAAGGTATAAATTTAGGAGATCACCCTAATGGTCAATAATACAAACTGTGAAGATTTGGAAAAAAGGATTAAGGAGATAGAAAAAGAATCAATTGAGCTCAAATGGGCGAATAGGAATTGTTGGAATCGACCGCCGTTCTTAAAATTTAGTGCATGATCGTATTTTGCATCATCTGTATGTTGGGATGCATATGCAACCTTTTTCGAATTTTCTGGTGACATTCCATTACACCTGCACAAAACGTATATTTAGTAAAAGTGAAAATCTTCTTGCATGGCAGGACCTCATTAAAATTATGGAATTGGGGGTAGGATTTGACTTGAGATAAATAGAACATCATCTATTAACTTTTTTCTCCTTTTTTGTTCAGGTCTAATGTACATTTCTGTACAATGCCAAGATCTGACCCTGATCACAATGGGAATAAAATTTTATTCTCTCCAATCCTCCAGCCTGATGATCTTTCTATCCGGGCGGTGGTTTTCCTATATTAGTGTTGCGTCGTCCTTGATGTCTTTTAGGAGGGCTATGTCCCATGTCAAGGGCTGACCCCGATTCATAGGGACCAATTTTTCTGAGTTTCGGAGAAGCCCACCCTATCGCGATCTGCACTATTTTTCGCTTGTTAGTATACTTACCAGTGGCAATGCTGATCCCATGAGAATATCCTCCTAAAATTAGTGGAACTTTATCTACCTTCACAAGTTTCTTAATGGAATAAATTCCTATTGCTGGCTTGGATTCAGTCTCTTCCCAAACAATCTTTAATGGCTTCCCCAAGACGCCACCAGCCGCATTAACCTCTTCCAAGGCTAATAACATACCCCTTCTCATATCAGAACCCTCTTTGGCCAAGACTCCGGTAAGTGGAAGGATTGAACCTATTGCAAGCGACTCTTTCCTCTGACCGTGAATTTTAGAGAAAATAATAAATAGTGAAATTGTTAGAATTAGAAAAGTTAAAATAGTTTTTTCATCTTTTGCCCTTAGATGAATAGATAATCACCTGATATTCAGAAAAAATAGCTTTCGATTTGAGTATATTAACTACCAATAATTTTTGTAAAGAAAATTGGCCTTTTTCCCAAAACCTAGGCCATTTTCAAAGTTAGTCTTTCCTGGTAATAGAAATTACATGAGGACTATAAATGAAATGCAAACGATTTTCGCAACTCAGGTCTTAGACTGGTCGTTGCAGGTTTCGACCGGCATTCGAGAAAATCAGCGAGGTGGAAGGATACCAAGATTCAGTTAGAAATATTCACCCAACCTATCCATGTTACGTATAGTAATCGTAAGCCAGGAGACTTATGGTAGACTTTCTATTAATAGCAGAATTATGCAATTTTGGCTCGATGTTCAAAACCACTATATATTGAAATCATATATCTGGGGATCCTTCTGTCTCACCTTAATACTTCATAACACATAACCGGCTCAGTTTTATTTTTGACACGTAGTTTACCCTTTTTTTGTATATGGAAGCGACCTTGGGTTTGATCATATGTTTCTTCCCCGATAATTATTTCGCCACCCTTTGCTATCTGCTCTAATCTCGCGGCAACGTTTACGGTATCGCCGATAACCGTATAGTCCATTCTATTCTCAGACCCCACATTTCCCACAATGGTGCTGCCTGTGTTGATCCCAATCCCTACTTCAAATGTCTCTTTATCCTGTTTGGTTCTTGTTTTCATCAATTCTTCGGTAGCATCTTGCATTGCTGTGGCGGCTTTAATGGCATCGTAGGGAGCACTGTTTTCAGAGGGAATAAGTCCAAATACCGCCATAAGCTCATCCCCGACAAATTTGTCCAATATGCCGTTGTTTCTAAAAATGATATCCACCATGGTGCCAAAAAACTGATTAAGCATAGATACCACCTCTTCAGCCTCCATCCTTTCGGTGATGGTGGTAAAAGACCGTATGTCGGCAAAAAGAATGGTTACCTCCCTTCTTTCATTCTCAATGAATACCCCATTCTTTGAACTAATCAACTTTTCTACCAGGTGTTCTCCCACATATCGGCTCAATCTGTTCCTTAATGCTTCTTCCTGCCATACCGGATGTGAAGGTGTTGTCATAAAAGTCTAAAACTACTTCACCATCGACCTTTATAACATGGTGGTCTCCTTCTACAATGAGGTCGATCTCGTGAGGTTGATTGTAAATAGGAAAACCATCCGGTATGGTAACACGCTGGAAAAGTGGTCCTTCGTTGCCATTATACACCTTTCCAAAAAGGATTTCGGCCAATAAACCCTTTGTTGTTATCTCACGACGCTCTCTTACTTTTTCTTTTTGTCCTTCTTTTTGTCTTTCTTCTTTTTTTTATCTTTGTCTTTATCCTTTCCACCTTCGCTAGGCCAGAAATGTATTGAACATCCGACTTTTGGGTAGCTAGGATCATTTGCATCCGAGATAAGCCATACATATACCCCATCAGATGGGCATGACCACAAATCATCGATTTTCAGGTTCGGCTCATTATGTTCCAAGAAATATGCAAGTTCGGCCATTTCTATATTATATCTGTTAGCCAGGCAGTGAGCTGCACGGGCCTTCTTAACATGAGACAAATAGTTTAGGATAGCTATTGATGCTAAAGCTCCCATGATGGCAATAACCACCATCAGCTCTATAAGGGTATAGCCCCCAGAATTATTGTTTCTTAATATTTTTATTTTCTCACCTCTGGGACAGGAGCCTTCTTGCTTACCAGAATTTCCGCAAAGCCATGGAGTTCTGGATTGGGGCAACGTACCACCGCGTCTCCTTCTATGGTGGTTACTACATACGGGTTTTTACTTACTGGACAGACGATATCTTTGCCGGGCAATTTTCCTTGTTGCAGCAACTTTGATATGTGCCAGAGATTATTGATGCATTGGTTAGTCTGTGCGTCTGTTGAGTATGTTCCGTATCTGATAGGCTTTTCCTCTTTTGTCAAAGCGGAAATTAATTTAGGCGCCTGTATGGCGATTATAGAAATGCAGACACAAAGAATAATCCATAGAAGAACCACTCCTACCCTGCTCTTCATTATCCGCTTTAACTTTGAGATTTCAACTTCTTCAGGGACATACTGCTCTGCAAGCTCGATATCTTCCTGCCCTTAAACAAAGACCTGACCTGTGGCTTCTCACGACTATCCTCTCTCTTAGCCCTTTGAGTGCTCAGCTATGATAACTGGTAGTTTTTATTCACATACGCCCGATAGCTGCTCCATTGATAATGGGAGTAATTATCATCGATGTGATTTGAGCTGACCCAATCAGTGCTGCCAAAAAGAAGGCCATGATCAAGTTGCTGATAAAAGGAGTCCTTGCGGCAGTGAAGATTTATGTGAAAAGGGCAATAACAATTTTTCATTCCATTACAATGATCCTTAACGCCTCATCAAGGGTAGTTACTCCTTCATTGACCATAGCGATAGCCTCTTCTTTTAACACCGTAAATCCTTCGCTCCGAGCAATCCGCAATACCTGTTCTTCCGTGCCAGCTTCCGTGATTACCCCTCTCATTTCATCAGTTTTTATGGGCATTACCTCAAAAACAGGTGCCCTGC
Source organism: Desulfobacteraceae bacterium (assembly GCA_030615565.1). Classification (GTDB taxonomy): domain Bacteria; phylum Desulfobacterota; class DSM-4660; order Desulfatiglandales; family B25-G16; genus B33-G16. Next base: position 3,903 of record JAUWZC010000042.1, read on the forward strand.
CAAAGTATCCGATACCATTACACTGATCGCACCCCTTTCCTCTATACAGATGTTCTATATCTGCCAGCGTAGATTCATCCAGATCAAGTCGCTCCGCCTCTCTCAAGGGAAGCTCCTCCTTGCAATTCTCACAGATCCGGCGCACCAGGCGCTGGCTAATCACCAGCCTCAAGGCAGAGGCAATAAGATAGGGTTCTATGCCCATCTCCACCAGCCTTGATACGGTTGAAGCACAATTATTTGTGTGGATGGTAGAAAGTAGAAGGTGACCGGTCAGGGCTGCACGGACAGCAATAGCCCCAGTTTCATAGTCTCGCATCTCGCCTATAAAAATGATGTCCGGGTCCTGACGCAAAAAGGCTCGCAGTGCCATACCAAATGTGAATCCTATAGCGGGCCGGACATTGATCTGGTTAATACCATTCAGTTGGTATTCCACAGGATCTTCAGCAGTCAATATGTTTACCTCTTCCCTGTTGAGCTGCTGCAAAATGGTATAGAGGGTAGTGCTTTTTCCACTTCCCGTAGGTCCAGTAACCAGGATCATTCCGTAAGGGCTCTTTAAGGATTCATTTACTATCCTGAGGTTATGGCTGGAGAAGCCAATCTCACTGACGTTGGAACGGAGCTCAGCCTGACCAATAATACGGAGAACCATCTTTTCTCCGTTAATTCCTGGTAATGTGTTCACCCTGAAATCAATCATCATATCTTCTTTAAACTGAGCCCGAAAGCCCCCGTCCTGGGGTATACGTCGTTCCGCAATGTCCATTCTACTCATGATCTTGATTCTGGATATTATTCCATGTAGGGCACTTTTTGGAAAGTTCTTGATATTGGACAGAGCTCCATCTATGCGAAATCGTGCCCGAATTTCGTCTTTGAAGGGTTCAATGTGAATATCAGTGGCTCGCATCTTGACCGCTTTCAAAAGGATACTGTTTACGAGTTTTATAATATGTGATGTCTCCGACAAGATCTCCAGTTGAAGGATTGGAGATTTGGCCCCCATCTCCTTCCCCTCTTCGAGATCTATTGCATCATCAATGGCTGAGTCTATGGCAGCATCCAGACGCTTCATATCTATAGAGTCTTTGGAAATCCGGTACTTTTGCTTTTTGAGGGAGACAGGATCGGTGTCCTCCGAAGTGTCAAACGATACAAGATCATCTCCATAAAGTTGCTTCCAACCCTTTTCGAGGCCCTTTTGGTCCGTAACCATGGGATCAATTGTACTTCCGGTTATCTGAGACAGTTCGTTGATTGCAGACTCATTTAAGGGGTCAATCATGGCCACAGACAAAAGATTTTTGTTCTTCTTAACAGGAATCAAACGGTAAAGTTTGGCAATTCTGGGAGGAACCAAGGAAGCCATGTTCGGATCCAATCGAATTTTTTCCAAATTCGCCTGAGGAATACCTGCTTTTGAGATCAGTACCCTTATCAGCTCATCTTCGGACAACAGGCCCTTTCTGACAAGTATATCTCCCAGAAAGAGGCCAGGTGTAAGTTTTTGGATCTCAAGGGCCTCTTTCAATTGCTCCGAGGATAGGATTCCCTCTTTCAAGAGCATTTCTCCAAGTTTTGCCATCTGCCTCCTCCTGTTTCCCGGTATGGATGCTTAATGCTGTCGCTTAAATGGTTGCCACAAAATGGTAGAGTATGTCATAGTTTCTTCCTGGAAATAAATTCCTCCTTAAGCTTGCGTCTCTTGACCTCCAATATTCCTTTCCTCTCCCCAATTCTTAAAAGGCCCTTCTCCGCCTTCTTGCGTAAAAACTTATTCCCCAGGACCCTCATTAGGGGCTCTGTTGCCTCTTTGACCCGGGCATTACCCAATATTTCAACAGCCCTTTGGCGGAGAGAGATGACTCCTTTGCCAATAGTTTTCAAGAGACAGTTAACCACACGTTTATCATAGGTAAAACTTTCCAGGGCGTCAATTATAACTAACTGAACATCCACATTCCTGTCCTTGATGGCCTCCAGAATAGGATCGATAAGTTCCGGTGAATCCATGCCAACGATCTGTTCTGCGGCGAATTTTTTTACCGAGGGCCATCTTGATTGTAAAAGTTTAATCAAAAAAGGAAGATTTTTGACATCTGCCAGCCTCTCCAAAAATTCACGCGCCTTCCGACTTACCTCTCTTGGGCATTCCATTATGGCCCGAATCAGGGGAATCACCCCCTTTGAATCACCCGCCTCTCCAAGTGCAAGTGCTACAGATTTTAAAACCGTTAGGTCATCAGTGTCTGCAAGTTGCTTCATGGCATCGAGCCGTTGGTGATCTGGATAAGAGTCAATAGCTGTAATTGCCTCCCTCCTAAGCCGTCTACTGCTTGAATTTGCGGCAAGTATCATTACTCTTAGAAGATCCTTGGAATGAGAAGCTCCAAGAATGCCCACCATCTCACAAAAGGCATCAACCTCTTCTATAGATAGCTCTGGCTTCATCATCCCCTTTTCCATGATACGGATATAGAGCTTTTCCAGCTCAGGGGTGAATATCCCCATTGCCGCCAGGGCAAAAACAGCCAGTATGGAAATCTCCTCCTCAGAATCTAGGGCTGCTTGAAGGAGAAACGTTACAACCCTTTTACTCTCAAATCCAGCAAGGCTTTCCACCACCTTGAGCCGCACCCGGGGGTCGGGATCCCTGAGCAGTTGAGATATCGGGCCAATAGCATCTGGACCTGCAACCTCACACAAACACTCAACAGCAGTCAACCTGACCATTGCCTTGCTATCCTTTAAAAGCTTCTCGATCTTCTTGCTACCCTTCTTTCCTGCAAGACGCCGAAAAATCATAAGACCCCTTGATCTGATCTCAGGATCAGTATTTTCAAATAATGGAAAGGACAGCTCTGGCGCAAAATGTCCCAGTCTTTCAAGAGACCAAATCGCAGTCTTTCGAAATACCTCATCTTCCTTTGAGCAAACCGAAACCAGAATCGTAGCGGCATTATCTCCGCCTACACCTCCAAGCCATCGAACCACTCCCAACCTCAACGGTGTGGGACAATCTTGGTCTAAAAACCCTTGGACGAGCCTCTTGTCAAGAACCGTAAAGATCCTGTCTATGGTATGTTCCTTGAGAGAGGCTATCTGCTCTTTGTTTTCCTTTGCAGCCCTGTTGAGAATCTTGATAGCGGTCTGTCTTATTCTTGGATTTTCGTCCGTGGTTGACTTAAGTACCCATTTCAAGGCTTCAGGCTCTTTCCGTTTGCTCAAGGCATAGAATACCCAGCTTCGCCATAAGGGATCAGGGGAGAATAACCCTGCCCCGATGGAGCGTACTGCCTTTTCCCCCGAAATATCCGCAAGGAAACTCAAGGCTTCATCGGCAATTGGCGGTTGTCCAGATTCGACAATTTCGCCAAGAAGCTCCAGTGCCTCCGGGGTTCCAAGAGTGGCCAAAGATCTGAGGCCAACCCTCATCATATCAAGGCTGTTGGATCTTAGTAGCTTTTCTGCCTGTTTAAAGCTTTCTTCACTCATTACATATCTGGCCAAGTGGGGGTCGATTACTAAAAAGTAACTAAACAGTTGACATTTGTTACCATCGGCTTTGAAGTCTCCTCCTTTGGCTTAAGGAATTCGATTCTGGCAAATGGGGTATGATGTTGTGGAAGTGGGAAACCTGTTAGAATTATATTCGACACCAAAGGCTCTGCCGGCTCGTAGTGTTGAGTGTAGCCAATAAACTGTTTGACGTGGTTAAGGAGGAAGAATAGATGCCCGGCCTAAATTTACGAGGCCATTCATTGACCATATTTTTGAAGATCCTTCCCATCTCACCTCAACACCTTATAACACATAACCGGCTCAGTTTTATTTTTAACGCGTAGCTTGCCTTTTTTCTTATCATAACCACTCATCAACTAATTCATCAATCGTCTGTCTTTGAATCGTAATCCCGTAGATATTTTCTAAATCCCTTTATTTGTTTTCTGCATTCAGAAGCAAGTTCATACACATTGGAAAATTCACTCTGGGTGATGTAGTTACAGTCTAAAGCCCTGTATAGCTGAGATTGTACTTCGCTGCATGATCTTTGAGAATACCCCAGGAACCGGATAAATTCACGAGTTGAACCATCGTCAAAACCTTTTTACCCTGTTAAATAAGATTTGAGCCTTCTCTTCAAATACATCTTTTCATTGTACGATTTTAAGTATTTTTCTCGCTTTCTTGCATCGCTTTGATTAAAGCATGCCTCGTAGTAGATCAGATTCAATGGTTTCCTATGCTTTGTTGATTCAACAAGCCCCTTATTATGCTGCTCAAATCTTAGCTTGAGGTCCTTGGTGCAACCTGTATAAAAATCCATGTCCTTCATGCTCTGCAATACATATGTGTAGTACACTTCAGCCTCAAGCTATTTAACAGGGCAGGTGTTATCCATTATTGATCCAGCAGCTCTCCAAATTTGATCTCTCAAACTGTAATCTTTCCTAAACTCTCCTTGATTGATTAAAACGGAGATTGCCTGACATAATTCTTTTGCCTTATTCCATCACGGCAATTCCTCAAATTTCTTGTAATTCATAATTCCTCAATCCCTAAATCCCTAAATTTCTCTATTCATCTGCCCCTGGCAAACAGACTACAAACTCTTCCCCTCCATATCGACCAATAAAATCATATGGCCTTGAAGATTTGGACAACTGCTCGGTAAACCTTTGAAGCACGAGGTCTCCCACCTGATGACCATACTCGTCATTAACCCTCTTGAAATAATCAATGTCAGACAATATGAGAGAAAAGGCTGAATTTTCCCGTTTGGATCTATGGATCTCTTGCTCCATCCTTTCTATAAATGCCTTTCTATTTAATACACCTGTCAAAGAGTCAGTGCTTGCCAGTTGCAAAATCCGATGTTCCAGCTCAATAATCCTTTCTCCTATCTGCACCCGATATTTCAACTCTTCCTGGTGAAATGGTTTGATTAAAAAATCATCTGCTCCAGCCTCCAAACCCTTGACTACGTCTTCTTTTCTTTCCTTTGCCGTTAGAATGATAAAATAGGTATAATCAGATTTTTTAATTTCGCGGATCTTACGACACAATTCCAATCCATCTACATTGGGCATCATCCAATCAGAGATGACCATATTTGGCGCATCTGGCCTCTGAAGCACATCCCATGCCTCGCTGCCGTCACAAGTGACCACGACATCGTATCCCCACTTGCAGAGAAAGACTTCTAACAAGCGCCTGGAGACCGGGTCATCCTCAGCAATCAGAATCTTCACTTTTCATCTCCTACTTCTTATCCTGTAATCCATTAGCCAATTTCTCGATCATTTTAAAAAGCTCTTCCGCCTTGATCGGCTTGGATATGTAATCATCCATTCCTGCTGCAAGACATCTCTCCCGGTCACCCTTCATGGCATGGGCAGTCATGGCAACAATGGGAATCTTTTTGATTTGGGATTTTAGATTTTGGATTTCGGATTTTGAATAAGGACCTTCTTCAATTTTATTCCGCAATCCCTGCCCGCCATCGCGAGCCCTCAGGCGAGGCAGGCGGGCGCATTCCAAATTCCGAATTGCTTTTGTGGCCTCAAACCCATCCATCTCCGGCATCTGCACATCCATCAAGACAATGTCAAAGCGCTCCCCTTCAAGCTTCTCAATCGCTTCTTTGCCATTTGAGGCAACAACAACTCTATGACCCCTTTTCTCCAGTATCTTCACAGCCAGCTTCTGATTGACAATATTATCCTCAGCTAAAAGGATATTAAGCCTTCTGCGAGCCTCCTGGATGGTATAACGGGTAATGATAGGAATCTTTTCTTCAGTTGGATGGCTCAGGGCCATAGTGATGGCATCCAAAATCTCTGACTGCTTTACAGGCTTCAGCAAATAACCTGATATCCCCACCTCTTTACAGCGTGCTGCATCGCCTTTTTGTCCAGCAGAGGTGAGCAAAATGATCTCCACGTCCTTTCCACCTGGGCCCTCTTTTACCCTTTTTGCAACCTCAAATCCATCCATACCAGGCATCTGTAAGTCCAGCAAGATGAGTCGATAAGGCTTCCCGGACTCAGATGCCTTCTTGATTTTAACAAGCGCCTCTTTCCCGTCTGCTGCCTCTGTGGGCACAAGCCCCCATGAAGATGTCATTTCTTTAAGCACTAAACGTTTAGTGGCATTGTCATCCACAATGAGAACTGGTACATCTGAAAGGTCTAACTCACTCAGACGAACTTCTTTACTCGGCTCTACACGGCTCAATCCAAAACGGGCAGTGAAGTGAAAGGTGCTGCCAGGACCTCCCATTTTGGATTTTGGATTGTGGATTGTGGATTGTGATTGCTCAATATTTGGTTTTAAATCCGAAATCCGAAATCGATTTGGAGGGGCTTTCACCCATATACGTCCATCCATCATCTCCACAAATTGCTTGGAGATGGCCAAGCCCAATCCTGTGCCACCATACTTTCGGGTAGTGGAACCATCTACCTGCTTAAAACTCTCAAAGATTGTCTCTATCTTGTCAGGAGGAACCCCAAGGCCCGTGTCCGATACCATAAAGTGTAAAAGAACTGAGGATTCTTCCTCCTTTTCTGTGTCTACATGGATGACCACCTCCCCTTCTTCAGTGAACTTGATGGCATTGCCTGCCAGATTTAAAATAACCTGGTGCAAGCGAACAGGGTCTCCCATAAGGGCAGTGGGTACATCAGGCTTGATATGGCAGGCTAGCTCGAGTCCCTTTTCGTGTGCTCTTAAAGACATCATCTCGGTAGCAGTCTCCAGGGTGGTGCGTAGATCAAAGTCTATTTCTTCCAGTTCCAGTTGATGGGCCTCGATCTTAGAAAAATCCAAGATGTCATTTATGAGAGAAAGCAGAGAATCAGCTGACATCTTCACCATCTCCATGTATTCCTGCTGCTCCTTGGTAAGATCCGTGGCCAGGGCCAGATCAATCATCCCCATGATGGCGTTCATGGGAGTGCGGATCTCATGGCTCATGTTGGCTAGAAATTCGCTCTTAGTGCGGTTGGCGGCTTCAGCCTCTTCTTTGGCCTCTTGCAGTGCCTCCTCTGCCTGCTTTCGCTCTGTGATGTACCTCATGAAGAGCTTGTCCACCAACAACCCAACAAGTAAGGCCAAGAGTGTAGCTATAAAGCCCACTATAATAATGTTGGCACTGTGTTTTTCATGAACTTTGGTTTCAGCCGCTACTAACTCTTCCAGATGCTCTACCTTATGACTTATTAAATGTTCAGCAAAAGGATGTAGTGCTCCGTGAAGTTCTTCGTTCTCTTTTTTTAGTAGAACCTCTGTAGATACTCCCTGGTCTTTTAAGTTAATAATTTCATTAGCTATAGAAATAAGTTTTTTTCCTTGTTCCTCAAGTTTTTCAGCTTCTTTTCTTTCTAGATCACCAATATGTGTTTCATGCTTCTTATGTGCTGCTAAACTATTCTCAAGCCATTCACTAGCTGTCTGGACTTCTGCTTTAGCTTCAGCATCCCCAGTTAATATATATCCCGCAGTTCCATGTGCTATTTGGTTAGCTGTTCCATCCATCTCAGTCATTGAAATTGCACCAGGGACAATGTCATCTTTTAAATCACCAAAAATTTCCCGCACACTCATACTACTCAATGCAGTGTAAACACAAATTGCCCATAGCAGTAAAATAACCGCTAAAAACCCTAATCCCAATTTGCCTCTCATATTTTAGATCCTTTCCTACTTATATCTAGCGAAGCCTTGCCTTCCCGGCCCGTACTGGCTCGGGACGGGCAAACCGACGAGTCGATGGAATATTCCGTTGCCTGAAGCGAAGCGATACTCGATGCTGGATAGACGAAAAGAAGCCAGTCCTTGTTTTATCCAGTTTCCAGTATCGAGTATCCAGTATCTGTTCACTTCTTGCACCTGAGTGTGTTACTAAGGCTTGACAGAAATGCTAAGATCCTAGGTTATAAAGACGTCTAGTAGCTATCTTGAAAACCAATCACCCTTGTAAAATTCCGGATAAAGCTTTTTTACACATTCGGGACATATGCTGTGACTGAAGTCAACCTCGGAATGCTTTGTAATGTATGACTCAATCTGGTTCCAGTATCCTTTATCATCTCGTATCTTTTTGCAGTTAGAACAAATGGGAAGCAAACCACTCAAGGTTTTCACCTGTGCAAGTGCGTCTTGAAGCTTGTCTCTCTCCTGTTGCAACGCCTTCTCCGCTAGCTTGCGCTCAGTTATGTCATTCAGAATAACAACAATAGAGTTATGTTCCTCTTCTTTAACTGGTATGATGCTTAGTGAGACCTGTTTTTTATTTAGTATTACTGGCGAGTCTTCGCTGATTGCCTGTGGCTTGTCATCAATCATCGCTAACAGGTCTTTAATCCTCTTGTGATGAGTCTTAGAAAAAAGTCCTGTGAAATTTGAGGCCAATAGCTTTTCCTCCAAAATGCCTATTAAGGAGACGGCGGCAGGATTGGCATAAATTATCTTTCCTTCGATGGTAAGTTCTAAAATCCCTTCAGACATATTATCTAATATGGCCTCAGAATGCCTTTTAGTTGATAGTAATTCCTTTGTAATTTGCCGCTGATAGATATCTTGAAGTCCTATTATTTCTTCTGAAAAGGTACTTGAAGTCTCATGATCTGATTGATCCAGTGCAGCGAGGACGTGTACCGCCATCTCATTAAATGGACCTTTGGCAATACAGGCATTTGCACCGAATTCAGCAAAATCTGTTTCTTCCTCAGCGGCAATTCCAGAAAGAATAATAAGATAGACATTCTTCATCTTGGGCATTCTCCGGATAATCCGGCATAGTTTCTCTCCATTGATACGAGGCATTATAAGGTCAATAAATATTACGTCTGGAATGTAGGTTTTCAAAATATCCAGGGCAGAAAGGCCGTCTTCTGCGGTCAAGACTTGATGCCCTTTCTTTTCAAGAAGATTGCTCATAAACTTCAACATCATTGGATGGTTATCCACTACCAATATCTTCTTCATGCCATCACCTCCTTACCCTTCTCAACCCTGGGAAAGCTCTGCAATCTCTTCCAACCTCTTCTTTATTGCTTGAGCGGATTCAGTGATTTCCTCCAGGCGTTCATTACGGGCCTTTCCTTCAATCTCCTTTGCGACTTCTGAAATCTCTATCAATCCAAGGCTACCTGCAGCGCCTTTTATAGAGTGGGCAGCATTACCTGCCTCTTCTCCATTTCCCTCATCAATGGCAGAGCGAAGTTTATCCAAGTCAGATCTTCCTGTCTCAATAAAAAGTTCAATGAGTTCCATATATGCATCTTCTTCTAAGCCAAGATTTTTTGCTAATTCCTTAAAATTCATAAGGCCTCCATGTTTTATCGTTTGCCTGTTTGCCCGTTGAGATAGTTGGCCCATTTTAGATCTAACAGGCTGACGGACCTTGGATATCTAATCAATCCATCAATAATATCTTCAAAATTGATACTTGGCCTAATCAAGCCATAATTTGAGCACGGGAAAGATATGTTGAGAAAGGGTGGAATTTGTTTAGTTAATGTTTTATAGATGATCTTACTGCCTTTTTCCTGAATTAGGCTTGGCTGTTCGCAGAACATTTGAATTACCCCGTCTCACCTTAACACCTCATAACACATAACCGGCTCAGTCTTATTTTTGACGCGTAGTTTACCCTTTTTTTGCATACGGAAACGCCCTTGGGTTTGATCATATGTTTGTTCGCCGATAATTATTTCTCCACCCTTTGCT
>JAUWZC010000120.1 GCA_030615565.1 Desulfobacteraceae bacterium
TTATATACGACGTTTATTTGAAAAATCCTTCTTTTTATTAAATTTTTTTATAATTTTATTAATATTCATTCTTCCTCCTAATAAGCCTCACTCCAGGATCTTAGATTCCTAAAAGGAATAGATTATGGAATGGATAGAGGAAAGGATGTTTTCAGAAATAAGCTTATTGTTGGTGAGGGGATCAATGAATCCTACTTAATAATCTTTATCCTTCTCCTATCTATCGTAACTATACTCATACCTATGGCGATTAAGCCGAAAGTTACCATCTGGATATCACGGCCGATTGCGAGCATTAACATTCCAGCTTGAATCCATGTAATGATAATCACTCCAAGCAAGGTTCTGTGCGGGCCTCCCACGCCTCCGGTGAGGGCTGTGCCGCCCGTGACCACGCTCGCGAAAAGCGGTATGAGCATATCTGCGCCAATTAACATGGAGCCGCCCCCCAACTGCGCCATGTATAAAACTCCTGCCAGCCCGGCGAAAAAGCTACTGAGCATGAAAACGTAAATTCTATGCCTCTCCACGTTTATGCCCGAAAGCCCAGCGCCTATCGGGTTTCCTCCGACCGCGTAAATGCGCCTTCCAAATGGCATGCACATGGCTATGAAAGTGCATATAATCCAGACGCCCATCGCCCAATAGAATATCGATGGTAAACCCGCTATAAAGGTCACTGCAAGGGCCCTGAAGGTCTCATCATAAATTATGTGGAGGAAGCCTTTCGAGAGGTACAGTGCTATTCCCTCAACGACAACGGAAACGCCAAGTGTTGCCATAAAAGAGGGGACTTTGAACTTTGCGAATAATAGCCCATTAATGAAGCCGAACCCCACGCATATCAGTAAAGCTAAAGGAATCACCAAGAGACCGAGCTTATCGATGTATAATACGCATATGAGTGCTGCAAGCTTCAGTAAACTTACCACTGAGAAGTCAAAAGATCCCATCATTATGACGAAAGTCAATCCGCAGGCGGCTATTAGGAAGTATGACATTGCATATACTAAAGTTATTATTCCCTGATATCTGAGGAAGAACGGGTTTATCACCTGGAATCCAGCTATAATCGCTATCGCAGCGACTATCGGCCCAACTGTGGTCATGTTTCTTCGAAGCCATTCCCGGGAAATAAGTAGTCTAACTATCATCTTTTCACCCTTCACGTGATCGTTACTCCCTTCAACCCCCTAGTACCTACTACAATGGATACAATTAGCAATAGCCCCACAATGAGTTGTATCGCCTGGGGATGTAATAGCGAAAGGAGCAATCCGCGATAAAGCACAGTAAATGTCAACGCGCCGAGTATCGTTCTTTGGGGCCCACCGCTTCCCCCTATAAGCGGCGTTCCACCCAGGACTATTGCCACGAGCGGCCCAACCACGTTGTTTAGATTTAGATTTACTGGCGTCGCACCTCCGAGATGTTGGAATAGGATAATCGATCCTATGCCCGTAAATAGCCCGCTTATCGTGAAAGCCAAGATCTTGTACTTATCGACGTTTATTCCGGCTAATCGAGCTCCTTCTTCATTTGACCCAATAGCGTATAGATATGTGCCTATCTTAGTGCGCTTTATAATGAATACCGCGGCGATTATTATTGGGATAGACCATAGAAAGGCCGTGGGGATGTATGGTATTAACCGCGCGGTTATAAACTCGTATCCGCGAACATGTCTGGGGTATCCTCCTGAGAGCGTGGCTGTTAATCCCGCGTATGTTGCCAATAAACCTAAGGTTAGTATAAAGGAGGGTATTTTCGCCTTGACTTGTATTACGCCAATGAGGAGTCCTGTCGCTAACCCCAATAGTGGGATGACCAGAATTGAGAACATCCCTAGTATCGGCATGAGAAGCCACACGAGGATACCCCCCAGCATCCAAATTCCAACATAAGATAAGTCTAGCGAGCCGGTCACCACCACAATTGAGGGGCCAAGCGCAAATAACGTGAGTGTTACAAACTGTCTTAGAATTGTCTTGAAATTTAAGGGTGTTAGAAATCTTTCTGGGTATAAGCTTGAGAATATCACGACCAGAGCAATTAAGGCTATAATGACAGGATGAGTCTTTAGAGTTTGAATTATGACTGGAGGTATCAGCTTCTTTCTGCCTGGGATCTTCATGTTGCCATCACCTTCTTGAACTGTTCAGGGCTAAGAACTTTTTGAATTCTTCCATCTTTTATGAACATTATCTTGTCGCATAGTATGGAGTATTCTTTAGGATCGTCGCTTACGAGAATCATTGAGATGCCGCTCTTCTTCATCTCCGAAATAGTTTCGTAGATGTCCTTTCTGGCTCCCACATCTATTCCCATCGTTAGGTCCTCTAGCAAAAGTATGTCGGGGCTTCTTTCAAGCCATTTCCCTATGGAAACTTTCTGCTTACTACCGCCGCTCAGAGAGTAGCAATCCGTGTTAATACCCGGGGTCCTTATTCTCATCCTTTGCACGATCTTTTCCGCCATCTGTTTCTCAGCGTTGAAACTTATCACCGGAATGAACTTTCGTAATATTTTCTCAATATTTACTATTGAGATGTTCTTCGTGATCGTCCAGTTGAGGAATAGCTCTTTCCCGGTTTCACCTGAGAAATATCCAATACCCCTTGCTAACCTAACGTGGGGAAGTTCTTTTGTTTTGACTTCTTGACCTTTGACTATTAGGACCCCCTCTTCAAAACTTATGAGGCCAGCGATTGTGTTTATTATCTCGCTTTTGCCTGATCCTGCTGGACCAAAGATTCCTATGCACTCGCCCTTGTGAAGGTCGAATAAGATATCATAATAGCATCCATTCTTAGTCAAATTCTTGACTGTTAAAACTACTTTCTCGCTCACAACTCTTTTAATTTCTGGTTTGTAGATATATTCCGAGGATTCTCTACCGACTATCGCCCTGAACAGATCTTCCTCTGTTATCTTCTCCTTGGACAAGTCATAGTGGGCAACTAGCTTGCCATCTCGCAACACGTGTACTCTGTCCGTGAATTCCATCACTTCAGGTATTATGTGTGAAACGAAGATGAACGAAGCATTTTTCTTCATGTCTAATATGTCACCGAATAACTCCCGACGTTCCTCGATGTTTAACGGCGCGGTCGGCTCGTCGAGTATTATTATCGATGTAATGTCATCATCTTCGTGCTCCAATCTTACACTTAGAATCGCTCTCGCTATTTCAACCATCTTCTGGGTGGAAAGCGGTAGTTCATACATAAAGTTCTCAACATCGCATTTTACATGAAACTCCTCCAATATCTCCCTGGCATGCTTCCTCATTTTATCTATCTGCAATCTCGAGATTTTTACATACTTATCCTCATGGCCTAGGAAGAGGAATTGATATACCTTTAAACAGGGTATGACTCCTTTTTCCTGGTAAACTATTGAGATTCCTCTTTTTGCCGCCTCTTTTGGATTTTTGGGGAATGGTACTTTTCTTCCTTTATAATACCATTCCCCTTTATCTGGAGGAAAAACGCCTACTAAAATTTTCATTAGCGTGGATTTTCCGGCACCGTTTTCCCCTACCACGCCTACTATTTCATTTTGGCGGATCGCTATACTAACCTCATCAAGGGCACGCACGACTCCGTTGAAGGTTTTGGAAACACCCTTTACCTCCACTAATTTTACCTTCATTATTGAATTATCTATCGGAGTCGTTACCATGCTAATCCCTCCTAACGTTAATCACCGCGAGTTACAAAAAGGGGAAATATAACGACATATTTCCCCTTTGTCTTTACTCCCAGATAGGCTCTGTCTTTAGCTCTGGCGGAAATTGTTTTGCATATTCCTCTGCTTCCTCCCAGGTATCAGCCCAGCTGAAGTCGAGGAAGTACTTATGGAGAGCGGCAACGTGTTTCTTAAGGGCCTCGATGCTTCCGAACTTCTGTAATTTTGCCGGGAAGTAGTAGTCATGCTGGCCTAGTTGGGTTCCTCCGCCTGCATGGCGGTCATAGGTTAGGTCGAGCTCCTTGCACTTTGATACGGATAGCAGCCTGAAGTCATATGGATACTCCGGTGTTTTTGCCTTCATTTGCTTTAACACCTTCTCTAAATTTTCCTCGGTTGGGCCTATTTTGAAGCTCGGATGGTAAGTTATACGGGCAGCTTCGGCTAACTGCTCAATTTCCTCAGGTCTACCGTAACAATCTATCCTACCTGCTTGAACCATCTCATCCTTCAGCGGATACCATGCTCCGACACAGAGGTCGTATAGCATCGGGACCATTCTTCCTCCAAAGTAAGGTATGGCAAATCCAGCGGTAACGAGGAAGTTTCCTTTAAGTATCTCTTCAGCGGTAGTCATTTCCATATCTCTCGAAGCGGTGTATGGGCCGATAAATAGACCGCGGTCTTCACATGCCCTCAAAGCACCCGTGGTCTGCGAGTCATTAGCACCCCATAAACCCTCGTAATCCGTTCGGACTGCCAGTGACGCCTCCGCAGCTTCTCGTCCTCCCTCGTACCACCACTCACCATATTGGTGGCCTAACACTTCCATCTCCGGATAGAATTTCCAAGCCTGGAAAACTCCTAAGTTTATATAGACTGTAGAGCAGGTAGCGGCTGTCTTGTGTGCCTGGTGGTGCAGCAATTTTGTCTTTCCATCTGTCCTCATCTTCTCAAACAGCAGCATTAATGGAAGGAAAGTCTGCTCATCTGACAGAGGCGTATTATCTATGACCCATCGTGGTCCTAAGTCTCCCGGGAACATATCTCCCGTATATCCGAAGTGTGTTGCCATAAATACATTGTTCTCGTTGCAGATTCTGGTCAATTCAGCTAAGACCGCTGCGGATGGACAGTTATAGATTATCGCCTTTGCACCGGCAGCTATCATACTCTCAGTTGTCTCGATCCACGCTGGATCGGATTCAGCTACTGCACCGAAGAATTCCAGACCGAGTTGTTTACAGGCTTGCTCACTAGCCTGGTAGCACATCATCAGGTATTCTTGTGCTAAACCCCAAGTTATATGGCCTATCATAAACTTCTCTCCGGGATTAGCGTTCTTGTATTTCTGAGCTAGTTCGTACCTCTCTTCTTCGACAGCCAATTCTTTTTGCGCAAATACCCCAAACGAAATTACGGATACTAACAAAGCAACAACAAGCATTAATAATAAACCTTTCTTTATCACCTTTTGATACCTCCCTTTAATTAAATAAAATTTATTTAATTATCCTTAAACAAACTAAATATATTTTAGCTCTTGATCACCTCCTTTTCTAAAATTTATTCAGTTATATAAACCACCTCCTTCTTTTTTATATTTAAAGCATAATTATAATTGGGAGATTTATTAACCTGTCAAACAGTTGATTTTGCTTATTATGCTACTAACGTATTATATTTATCATTTATCTAAATTGAAGTAATTTATATTTTAATACTAAAAGTTACCCCTTTTAACTCTTTAAGGTCTTTTATCTCTAAATCATAATCAACAGTCCCTTGCTGAAAAACAACCAGCAATCGTGCTTTTTCAGCTAATGGATAAGGAAGCCAGTGCCAGGTCCCTATAAATAAAAATATTCCTTTCCCCTTTTCTAATTTGAAAGCTTTAACTGTTTCTATGTCTGGAACTTCTTGATTTGGGGTGGCCTTACCAACTAAAACCACAACATCTTCGTCTAAAGTAAAAAAAATTTCTTCGGTCTTTACGTGGCGTTCCAAATTAGTGAAATCCTTACTTCTTTTATTAACTTCCAAAATACCAAAACCGGTTTTCCCCTCGATATTCATTTCAGCCATATCATCCCAAAAAGTAAATGCATTTTCTTCTAGTTTCGGTTCAATATTTTCATTACTTATCAAATGGCCATAATCAGCAAAACTTATATTAGTGAGGGAATTAACCTCTAATTTTTTAATCATTGATTCTCCTTCCTTTATAATTATTCTCTATTACTGTAAACCATCTTTATAATTTTAAGTTGTAGTCCTCCTGTCTCTTTCCTTTCTTTTAATATCTCTTCCAATTGGAAATATAATGGTATGGGTGAATTTTTATCTAATGTGTCTACATTTATTTTTATCATTTTAAGAGCCTCCATTTTAATCATTTTTAAGTATAAATCCTATGATATTTTTTAAAATAAGTTTTAACTATTTTTAATCAAGTCTTGCAGTTTCAGAATCTAAAATCGTATATGTTATATCCTTTCCCGCTTTCTTGTTTTTATATTAATAATTCTTTATATCATTATATGCTTATGTTAATATGTCATTACATTCTATTAATTTATATACGACATTTATTTAAAAAACCCTTCTTTTTATTAAAATTTTTTTAATAATTTTATTAGATCCTACCTTCTTAATTTATAATCTTAACTTAAGGAGGTAGGATAAATAATAGGAGTAGCCATGTATACCACTATAAAGACACTTTAGAAAAGATATAAAAATAAGTCGATGATTGCCAGGCTTACCGGCTATGACTTAAAAGACAGTAGCTAAGGTAATAAAAAAATAGAGGCAGGGAAGGAATATCCAGCTAAGAAACCTCATCCCAGGATCTTGGGTTTTTTAAAAGAGCAGATTATGGAATGGATAGTGAAAGGGTTGATCGGGATTACTAGATAGTACGCGATACTACTCGAACCGTAGTTTGAATCGCTGTTCATTAACCTCTGTACCCCACTGGGTACCTTTGTGCTGTTCAACAAGTTTGAATCCATTCTTCTCGTAGAGATGTTTCGCAGCGTTAAGACCCTCAAAAGTCCATAGGTATACTCGTTTGTATCCTTTGTT
>JAUWZC010000223.1 GCA_030615565.1 Desulfobacteraceae bacterium
AGTTTTTCATGCCCTTTGCCGGTGCCAGCATCGATCAAGGCCGCCTGCTCATCAAAACATATCAGATATATGGCAGCATCCTCAGGGGCTGTTAAGCTATCTCCACCGACCTGCCACACCTCCTTTGTAATTTGCATATGCACAATCTCCCAAATTTATAAAACACAATTACTCTTTTATGCTGACGGTCTAAGCTTTAAAATGCGGGTAAGTGAAAGTATTTTTTCTCTCGCCCGCTCTCCCCCAATTTATCGGGGGATCGCTTGAGCCCTCAGAGGACACAGAGAAGATTCTCCAATTTGGCCTGATTTTTTGAGTTGGAAAAATCAGGCCAAACTATCAGTCCGCAGGCGGACACTTGCATGTTGCTAATATATCTAGCGCAAAACACAATCGAAACTTTGCGAACCTCAGCAAATTCTGTGAGAGATTAAAGACCCTTATTAGGGTGGTTATTGATTTGCAAACAAAAGAAATAGTAGCAATGAATAGGATCTAAATAAATTTCTAGCATTAATATTATCTCTTGGCTAATAGCCATAAGGAAATTCGAATTAAGATAGGGGAATTTAACGTATAGGTTGTTATTATTTAGAACAGATAACTACTGAGATTATGTAGATCTGATTTCTTGTCTCATAAAGACAGCATAAGAGACGCCAAAGCAGATAAAGGTAATGGCTATCAGGGAGATAATATGGGGAATTACAATATAGATGCTCTGAGAAAGGGCTAACGGCCGTTCAAATCTTGCTGAGGAGAGTCTTTCAAGGGGTCCCATAAGTACCATCAACCTCGTTGTTTTCCTCGTGGGATCAATTATTATAGCAGCAGAATCATTGTAGAGCTGCATGGGAGAGATGAGAGAGATGATCCGCTGAACTCTCACATACCTCATTACCATTTCAGGATCTTCTCTTGTAGTTCTATCAAGTGGAATTAGAGAATTTGCTATCACACTAGCGACCATGGAAATAAAAAATGAGAAAAAGATCCATATAGCCAATGTAGCTAAGGCTGATGTAGCAATACCCTTAAAGAGAATAGAAAAGAGAATACTAATACCTAACCAGAAAGAGATGTAAAATATACTAATAATCAGATAAATAAAGATCCTCCATACCTCCTCGACACCAGGCACAACCCCAATCAATGTAAGCCCCAGGCCTGACACCACAAGAAGAATAGAGATCAACATAATAGCAATGGTAACCACACCTGATAAGAATTTACCATTAATGATGGAATCTCTATAGATGGGCTGCGAGGCTAATTTGCTTAATGTCCCACTACTCCTCTCCCTATTTATTGCATCGAAACCAAGAATCAGTCCTATAAGGGGCCCAAAAAAACCGACAAACTGAACCAGGGAAAAGAGAGGGCCTGTGGAGGTAAAAAGCATCAAAAATACGAACTTTGGTTTGGCAACACCGCTAAGCTCCTCCCTGAGACCAATACCTACCATGTATGTCGTTATTAAACTAACCATGGCAATCAGGGCAAAAAGAATAATGAACCGATAACTACTGAAGTGATCCGCCAATTCTTTTTTTAAAATAGTGCCAATACCTGTCATAGGGAGCCCTCCTGAAAAAATTTCATATACACATCATCTAAAGAGATTTCCTTATCATCTACACCCAGTTTTTCTTTTGCCAGCTCTTCAATGGGACCCACAGCGATCATCCGCCCATTAATCATGATCCCTATTCTATCTGATATCTTTTGTACCTGTTTAAGATCATGGGAAGAGAGAAGAATCGTTATGTTTTTATCCCTGCTTAATGATTGAATGTAGTCAATGATCCGAATGGTCCCTTCAGGATCAAGCCCCAGGGTAGGTTCATCTAAAAATGCAATTCTTGGCTCCTTTAAGTGAATCTCGGCCATTCCCAAGCGCTGCCTCATTCCCCTGGAATATGCACCTACCTTTTTTTCTGCCTCATCTTTGATTCCCACGCTCTCTAAGGCCTCCTCGATTTTAGGTGTGCTCACAGAATCAGGTATATTGTTTAGTCTGGCTATAAAAAGCAGATTTTCTATGGCATCCATATCATCATAGAAACCAATACTCTCCGGGATATAGCCAACAATCTTTTTGACCTTGATAGCCTCTTTAGTGGGATCAAAGCCTGAAACCCGTGCCCACCCCTTGGTAGGCTCAGTAAGACCCAGTAGCATCAGCAGGGTAGTTGTCTTACCTGAACCATTTGGGCCCAGAAAACCGAATATCTCACCCTCTTCTATACTGAAGGTCAGATCATCAACTGCAATCTGGTTATCATAGGTTTTGGTCAAGTTATGGGTTTCAATAATAGGCTTTTGATTCATATTATCTCCTTCCAAGGGAAACAAATAGGCCAAACAGGCCTAAAATAACAAGGACGATTATCCCGATCCCTATCCACCCCCAGGCTGCCGAGGCCTTAACTGTTACCCTCATTTCGAGGTCGTCTGAACTCTTTTCCCCCCTAATGCTCAAGCCAACTGCATAATCTCCTACAAGTGCCTCTTGGGCTGGCACTATGCTTACCTCAACCTGTTTTAGGCTACCTGTTTCTAAGGCCTCTACCTTTTCAGGCTTAAATTCCACCTTCCAGTTTTCTGGTTTTATCGATAAAAACTCGATATTGTGGATTGTTGCTGAACCTGTGTTCTTTACATATACGGAAATATTGCCAGGTTCGCCTTTCTCCGTTGTAAGAGATAAAAGTCCTGTAGCAGTACCGGCCTCCAGCTTATATGTACCTGTAATAATTATCTTCAACTCTGCCTCTGCTTTAGAGTCTCCTGCACTTATGGTGACTGGAATGAGGTATTCACCTGCCTTGCAGAAGCGATCAGGGGTTACCTCAACATTTAGACTTTTACTCTCATTATCTTTAAGCCTCAGGCTTGAGATATATTTATCCTCATATGGAGGTTTGAAATTGATCTGCCAGTCTTTTGGCCCTTTGTAAGTTAGGTTAAAGGTGTTTTCCTTATCGGTTTTGTTTTTTAAATCAAGGGAGAACTCAAACTTTGCATCGTTTGGCCCCTGCAGGACAGGATAAGAGGTAGTGAGTTCTATCTTTCCTTTCTCTTTCTCCTCCTCCTCCGTTAAGGTAATCTTCAGCATATGGGATACCTTGAGTTTCCCATCCTCTGTCTTTGCATCTACCTTAAATTTATACGTTCCCGGCTTTGTATCCTTCTCTGGCTCTGCAAAAAATTGAACGTTTTTATCATCTCCCTCAGGGACATGGACAGACATCACAGAAAAACTGTATGTTTTAATCTTGGTCTTCCATCCAGGGGGAGCTGAAGAGATTGTAAAGTACACATTTTCATCCCTTTTGCCTTTGTTTTTTACAAAAATGTCTACTGTTACATCATCTCCCTTATTAATTATGACCTCTGGGTATTCAAAGGCTATTGAGATTCCCCTCTCTGGTCTTTTATCTTCCTCCTTTTCCTTCTCCTCTTTTGCCAGACCCAAAGATATAAAGGATGTGGATAGGCATAGGGTTAAGATAAAAGAAAGGGTAAAAAAAGCTTTTCTTAGCACTGCATTCTTTCTCATCTTGTTTCTCCTCCATTTCTTCTCAGTTTTTAGCGTTTGAGATTATTGAAAAAATTGCTTTTATTTCTGTGATTTTAAAGATGGAAACTTAATCGTAAATTTTTCAAATGTCAATACATATAATATAAAAAATTCGTAACATTTTAGCTCTTTGAAATTACCTGGTGAATTAGCATGGAGATGTCTTTTTTTATCATGCCCTCACAAAGATGAGTCGGTAGGTCCCGATAATCGGGACGCACACAGCCAGAGTCCCTAGAATAAAATGACGAGTTGCTCGTGCACATGGTTTGAAGCGGCACGCTGAGGCCCCATGTTAGAGGGCATGATGTAAAAAAAGACATCTCCATGCTCAT
>JAUWZC010000291.1 GCA_030615565.1 Desulfobacteraceae bacterium
CCCGCCCATTTCGTGGGCGATTTGCTGTGTCTTTTTCCCTTCTTCCTCGTTGATATCCAGTCCTACGGTCATCAGTTTATTTGTAGCAGCAGCGATAGCTGTGGCTCTGCCAATACCTGTCCCTGAACCGCTGACAATACACACATTATCAGGATTAAAATGCGCATCCTGAAGAATCAGTATTTCCTCATACTTTATTTTAGGCTCCTTAATCTCCATAGTTTATACCCTCCTTGCTTAGTGTTTGACCGAAAACATTGTTTTTTCGGTCAAAAATTCGAAATCCCTGGCCCAGACCTGATTTATATGGCCTTAGTTGCAAATAGTCAGATCTTGAGATATTTAAGTGGCAGTAGCCTGTATCAACTATGTCGCGCTCTCCGAGGCATAGGCTACGAGCCGGAGGCCAGGGCGGGCCGAAGCACGAAATAAGAAACAATGACAAAAATAAAAATGTTCAAATGACAAAAACATCGGATTCCCAATGAATTAGTTTTGGTCATTTTGTCATTCGATATTTTAATTTTTTTCGGATTTTGCCTTAACATGACTTTTCTTTCAGGCACTATTTAGGTGTTTATGACCAAATGAGTTCTAATGAATGTTTGGTAGGAACATTTCTGAAACTAAGAAATATCCATTTGGTGTGTTTTTTTTAAAGTGATAAATAATAATCAGCTTTCATAGGATTAAATGTCAAGTTCTTTGTAAAATCATCTAACCTGCGTTTTATTCCAGGCGACCTTGATTGAAGGCAGTGATATATTCCATGCAGAACTCATCTTTGCCCATGATCATGAGTGCGGTCTTGAGTGATCCATAAAGCTTTTTATCGGTCGGATCAATTATGGCGGAATCAAGTCCTCGGCCTATTGCTGCTACGAGAAAGGTGCGATTGACAAGCTTTCTGTTTGGAAGTCCGTAGGAAACATTTGTCAGGCCGCAAGTGGTATGGACGCCAGGGAATTGTTTCATGATTTGTTCAATCGCATCCAGTGTGGCTTTTGGAGATTCGGTATTAGTTCCAAGGGGATATAAAAGAGGATCAATATAAAGATCATCAAGGGGAATACCTGAAGCAGTAACCTTTTCTACTAATTGGCCCGCTAAATTTACCTTGTCTTCTGTAGTCTCGGCAATTGAATCCTGTGTCTGGCAGAGTGCTACTACCTTAGATTTATGTTCTGCCACCAGAGGAAGGATGCCCTTCAAACGATCTGGTTCCAGGGTAATAGAATTAATCATGGGTGCGGTTTTTATCATAGGGAGCACCGCTTTGATAACTTCTGGATCCGGGCTATCGATACAAAGGGGATGATCTGTAACTTCCTGGACAACTTCAATTAACCACTTGAGGCGTTTCGCTTCCTCTCCGATAAAGCTCCCCGCATTGAGGTCAATGTAGGTGGCCCCTGCATCGGTTTGTGCCTTTGCCTCATTCTGAATGAAACCAGAGTTATGCGATAATATAGCCTGGGCAATTCGCTTGCGAGATGAATTTATTCTTTCACCAATGATCAGCATAATCTCAAAGTCCGATAAGAAGGCATAGGTACTGACAGATTTAGTGATTGTAACTACTCAGGTTGTCGGGTTCACCGTTCAAGGTTCACGGTTGACATCCATGCAATACGGCGTGGCTTGCGGCAAGAACCGGATGAACTCCTCATTTATCTTCAAATCGAAACCAAATACTTTAGATTGATAATTCGGCAGTATTTTATCTCTCTAACCTTGAACCGTGAACCTGGAACTTTGAACCTGAGTAGTTACTAGTGATTATATTAAACAGGTATGTGAAATCGGGTCAAGGGAAAAAGCCCCAATCAAACCCAACTGCGTTATCCTGCCAGCCTTATACATTTGACACTTAAATGAAGCGGATGTATTCTATAGTCTCCCGTCAGAGAGAGAATTTTTATCATGAGGTTTTTATAATGCTATGAAGATACTGGAATACATACCAGTGAACCTGGATCTGGAGGAAATCAAGAGAAGGCTCCACATGGAGAAAAGAGAGGATTGGAATCAAGTTCAAACCCTTATTGAGGAGTCCCAATCCCTAATTTCAGCAAAGGCAATTTATAGGGTTTGCTATATCGAGTCAAAACTTGAAGATGCTGTAATGATAGATGGGATCTGTTTGAAGAGTCGTGTCTTGCGTAAGAATGTGAATAATGTGGAACGGGTTTTTCCGTTTGTTGTCACCATTGGTAATAGACTGGAAGAAAAGGCCAGAGCATGCAATGATTTGCTAAAAAAGTATTATCTCGATACAATCGGAAATGCAGCCTTGGCTACTGCGCGGGAATATCTAAAAGATCAATTGCGGTCCAGATATGCCCTTGATGGAATGTCCTACATGAGCCCAGGGTCTTTGAAGGATTGGGCCATTGAAGAGCAAAGGCCGCTGTTTTCAATCATCGGAGATGTGGAAGTCTCTATCGGCGTGAGGCTAAACGAAAATCTTGTCATGATTCCAAATAAGTCATTATCTGGAATCTACTTTCCCACAGAAATTCCATTTTATAGCTGTCAACTATGCCCCCGAAAAGACTGTCCGGCAAGAAAGGCAAGCTATGATGAAAA
>JAUWZC010000080.1 GCA_030615565.1 Desulfobacteraceae bacterium
GGCCCAGCCAAAGCTGCTGTTGCTGGATGAACCCCTCCTGGGACTGAGTCCCATGATGGAGGAAGTGCTTACCGAGGCGGTAAGGGATATCAATAAGGAAATTGGCATCTCTGTACTGATCTCCGAGCAATACGCAAGACCGATCCTGCCCATTATTGGCTACGGCTACGTGTTGGAAAATGGTGGAGCGGTTGTGGAAGGCAGTTATCAGGAGCTGATGGACAACCCGGATGTCAAGTCTGCCTATTTTGGGCTTTAGCCCTGTGCCCCGGAAAAGATCCACCAGACACCACACCCATTCGGTCAGGGGTATGTTCAAGGAGTAACCGTGGGAAAATATGATGAATTATTAATCACCGGGTTTGAAAGGGCATGTGAAAAATACGCTGACAAGACGGCAATTATCTATCTCGGCGAGAAATTCTCTTATCTAAAAATCAAGGAGCTTATCGACAGATTCGCTACCGCATTACATGAATTGGGTGTCAGAAAAGATGATAAGGTGATGCTTTATATTCCCAATTGTCCCCAATTCCTTATTGCATACTTAGGCGCTCAGCGAATAGGGGCTATTCCGGTGCCGGTCTCTCCCATCTACACACCCTATGAGATGAGATATCTGATCAACGATTCTGAGGCTGAAACGGTCCTATGCCTGGATACAAACTTCAGATACATTCAGGAGGTATTTCCTGATACATGCCTCAAAAGGGCGATTGTCACCACCTATGTGGACTTGCTTCCCCTGTATAAACAGGCCGTCGGGTTCCTGTTTGACAAGGTACCTGACGGCGTCATTGAAAAAGGCCCTGATATTCATTCCTTCAAACGTCTCATCCATAAATACCCGCCTAAGCCACCAAGAGTTGACCTTAACCCCAGGGAGCAGCTCTGTTATATCCTTTACACCGGCGGGACCACCGGCTTTCCCAAGGGCTGCATCCTCACCCATACGGGGATGGTATCCTTTGTCAACGATATCACCAGTGTCGGTGAGGGTTTTATAGCAGATGGGGAGGAAGTGTTCATAATGGTAAACCCTCTTTTTCACCAGATGGCCCAGGGGGTTATTCTGGGGATGGTTCTGACCAAAGGCAATACTGCTGTTTTGATGCCCATACCCCAGGTGGATCCAATCTTACATGCCATACAGAAATATAAGGGTACCCTGTTTCTGGGTGCACCGACCCTTTACCGTATGATTTTGGAAAATGACCGCCTTGACCTGTTTGATTTAAGTTCTCTGAAATACTGCTGGAGTGGTGGGGATGTCCTTCCCCTCGAGGTGTATAATCGGTGGAGAGACAAGTTCAATGTCCCCATATACCAGGTATACGGTTCAACGGAGGTGGGATTTACAGCCATGAGTCCCCTGGGCAGGGAGCCTGTTACGGGAAGCGTCGGCCTGCCGTTGCCTTCCAGGCAAATAAGGATTGTAGACACGGATACCCTGGAAACCGTTCCCACAGGCACATCAGGGGAATTGCTGGTCACATCCGAATATATCGCCAAGAGTTACTGGAAAAAACCGGAGGAGACGGCCAAATCCTACGTAGAGATAGACGGTAAGACCTGGTACCGGATGAAAGATTTCGTCAGGATGGATGACGATGGCCAGCTTTACTATGTGGACAGGAGTGCGGACATAATAAAGCATAAGGGCTACAGGGTCTCCTGTTCCGAAATCGAAGCCGTCCTGCAAGACCACACCGCGGTCATAGGTGCCTGTGTGGTGGGCGTTCCCGATGCCAGGGTGGGGGAACGCATCAAATCCATCGTAGTGCTCAAAGAAGATGTGAGGGGTGTCAGCGGGTCCGAGTTGACCAGGTGGTGCAGGGACAGGCTGGCTCCTTATAAGGTGCCCCAGTACATAGAATTCAGAGACATGCTGCCTAAATCCAAGGTTGGGAAACTCCTGAGACGAGAGGTAAGGGATGAGGAGCGGAGAAGGATAGCTAAGGATAATAAGTAATTTTTTCTTTAGAATATGTTAACTACA
Source organism: Desulfobacteraceae bacterium (assembly GCA_030615565.1). Lineage (GTDB taxonomy): Bacteria > Desulfobacterota > DSM-4660 > Desulfatiglandales > B25-G16 > B33-G16. The sequence continues at coordinate 2,000 of JAUWZC010000080.1, forward strand.
CAGGTTCAAAGTTCCGGGTTCACGCCTGCCCGCCGGACGGCAGGCGGGGTTCAATGGTTATTTGAGACTGTTGAATATTAGCACTTTAATTTTAATAATGGGCTTAATTTTCCCGTCTTCTTATATTCGAGCATAATATCTAAAGCCAGGGCGATGTCATGTTCAATAACATGCATGGTTACATTATCGATTCTCATATAGATGTTAGTCCATTCCATGCGGTAGCGGTTTTCCTGACTGCCCTCATTATTCGAAAAAACACAATATATTGCGATAGGCCTATACGGTAGAAAATTTCCCAATACTTGCCATAGGTCTTATCGAGACCTTGTCTGATTTTATTGAAGATTACAGAACAAAACATGAGATATCAACTAATTAAAGATTTGATACAGAATCCTTCACTCATGAAAATATCCTTTTTGGCCTGACTTTGCCATTCCTGGTATTGGGATTTCTTTTATCCCTTCAATTATCACTTCCCTGAAATCCTGACATGGCTAAACTATATCGGCAACATGGCTGTATCTTACTTGGAATGTGGTCCTGGCAAGGTATCACAGGTCTGATTTTGATTTTTTGCATCGGGAAAGATGAAGTTATGATTAGATGAAGTAATCGATATTCTCAAAGGCCGGGAGAACTTCTGACTAGCGATCGTATTGTGAAATTTTCAGGTGGATCCTATAGGACGTCCCTCTTTTCACTGAAAATAGAAATTAATAATATTATTTCTTATCCAAAATCTCCCGTATCTTTCCGGACAGCTCTTTCATATTAAATGGTTTCTGGATAAACCTATCACACCCTCGCTCCAATATCTCTTTTGCCTGGCCATCAATGCTGTAGCCACTTGAAAGGAGAGCCTTCAACTCAGGATTGATCGCTTTCAGCTGGTCATAGGTTTCTCCTCCACCCATGTCCGGCATAATCATATCCAAGATAACCATATCGATATTATCCTTGTGTGCTCTGTAGAGATCGATGGCCTCCTTGCCTCCTTGGGCCTGAATCACTGTATAACCTAAAGTCTCCAGTATCTCCCGACTGACCTCGAGAATCATCTCTTCATCATCAACTAAAAGAAGTGTCTCATGACCCTTTTCTATTTTCCCCTGGGTTACCTTTTTCTCCGGGATCTGCTTTTCTGATACAGGGAGGTAAATGCTGAAGGTGGTCCCTCGTCCCTTTTTCGACTCTACATCGATGTATCCGCCATGGGCCTTTACCATGCCATACACAGAGGCGAGCCCGAGGCCAGTGCCTTTGGCGAGACCCTTTGTGGTAAAGAACGGCTCAAAGATTCGCTCCATGGTCTTTCTGTCCATGCCTGTACCGGTATCTCTCACCATTACCAGGACATAGTTTCCCGGTTTTACCTTATAAGTCTTGTCCTTCATATCTCGAGAGGTAACATTCCCGGTTTTCAAGAAGAGCTCTCCCCCTGCTGACATGGCATCTGCGGCGTTCACATAGAGGTTCCACAGGACCTGCTCAATCTGGCCCTGGTCTGCGTGTACGCCATGTAAATTATCTGCGAGCTCACGGTGAACGGTGATATCCTTTTTGGTCGTGCTAAAGGTCTCAGAGGTCTCTTCTATTACGCGGTTTACACTGAGGGCCTTCATCTCATACTGCCCTTTTCTCGCATACCCCAGGAGTTGTTTTGTCAGTTTGGATGCGCTATCAACAAGTTTTTCAATTCTCTTGAGGTTTTCGTAATGCGGATGCGTGGAGTCTGCTCCTAAAAGCATTAGGGAGGTATTTCCCTGAATACCCATAAGCAGGTTGTTGAAGTTATGGGCAATTCCCCCTGCTAAAGTGCCGAGAGCTTCCATCCTTTGGGCGTATTGGAGCTGGGCTTCAAGTGTCCTCTTTTCCTCCTCTGCCTCCTTGCGCTCGGTGACATCGCGCACCACACCCCGGAACCCAATGGGCTCACCTTCCGAGCCTCGTATAAGGTATGCAGACATCTCGAGGATTTTTGTACTTCTATCTTTTGTAATGATTTCATAGTCCATTACTCGTGCAAGTTTTTCTGTCCGGTAGACTTGGTTAAAGATCTGATACATCTTTTTGGCAGTCTCTGGAGCGGTATACTGTCGGTTGTTCATGCCCAGTAGCTCATCACGGGTGTATCCAGATATTTTACACAATGCGTCGTTGAGAAAGGTGAGGTTCCCGGCAAGGTCAACCTCAAAGTAGCCTTCCTCAATACTCTCGAGGATGGTACGATATTTCTCCTCGCTCTCCCGAAGCGCCTCATCCATCTTCTTCCGCTCAGTGATGTCTTCTCCGATACCCAAGATTCCCATCACATTGCCTCTTTCATCAAAGCTTGGGGTTAAATTCAAATTGACCCAAAGGGTACGCCCCTCTCTTGTGATCTCTTTCACCTCCGTATTCATATTCTTTTTATCTTTCACAATCAGTGATCTGATTTCATTAACTATCTCTTTCGTTTCGTCATCTGGGTATAGTATATCTATTTTTTGTCGACCAACTATCTCTTCTGCCTTGTACCCGAATATGTTCTCAGCTCCCTTATTCCAGAACAGAACATTCTGCTCAAGATCGGTAGAGACGATGGAAATAGAGGAAGAGCTGTCAAGGATATTTTTTAAAAATTTATTGGTATCTTCTATCTCCACCTCTAGCTGTTTTCTCTCAGTGATCTCCTGTCGCAATTGATCATTGGCGTTTGTCAGTTCAACTGTCGCCTGTTGAAGGTTCTTCACATGTTCCACGACCTGTAAGTGGAGGCGGGCATTTTCCAAGGCAAAGCCGATCTCGCCGATCATGATGGATACAATGTGCTCATCGTGTGAATCAAAGACTTGCTGGGTCTCCTTATGGGAAAGATTCAAGACCCCTATCAGGGCTTCCCTTATGAAAATCGGCATACTCAAGAAAGAAGGTGCTCCGTATTTAAGGTCGTTCACTTTGCGGGTCCGTGGATCGGACTCAATGTCCTGCACGAGGAGAGGTTTTTTCTCAGATACGATATGCTGCAGCAGAGTGTCGTTGATGTTTATGTGAGAGCTCTTTCTAGGTCCCGGCTCCAACCCCCTGGTGGTTACCACACGAAACCGGTTTTTATCGGATTCTACCATGAGCACTGAACCGATTTGTGCCTTAGAAACAGCCATGGTCTTTTCTAGCAGCATATTCAGCAACTCTTCAATATCTAAACTTCTGCTCGCCACTTCAGTAAGCTCTTTGATGGTAAACAGCTCGAAGACCCTGTATTGTAACTCACTGGTTGTCTCCTCTAATCTGTTCATGAGATTGTTAAAGGAGCCTGCGATCTCCTGCAATTCGGCCGTATCTTGCTGCACCCTTATTAATGCCTTCTCACCCCCCTCGGCCTTCTTGAGCGAGATCGCAACCAGAGAGAATCTATCGAAAATCTGCCGGAGGATAATTAAACCAGCTAGAATGAGAAGGAGCGTTAAGGCGATAAGGATCATCTGGGAAGACTCCAAGAAGGCGTTCTCTGTGTAAAAAATGTAGAAAAGAATAACAAAAGGTATGACCACAACTAAGAATTCAATGATCAAAAGGTAATACCGTAGTCCCTTTTCCTTCATGCTTGCTTTTTCACCAAGAGATGATGTCATTCTTCTCTCCTTCCTGGTATTGCAATATAGGTGCGGCCTTATTTTCCTGGCTAAAAATAACGTCAGGCAGGAACTTCTCTGCAGTCGGATTTTTTAACCCTGAAAGCCGATTAATTTGTCTTCTAATTTTGCTTCTCATTTTCATCTTTTTTACCCTGTCAAGTGGTGGCAGAGCGTTAATCTCATCTTCAAGCATTTCAAGCTTTCTCTCACATCACGTGGACTTAAGCGGTACATGAACAACCTCCATAAATCTAAAATTTCCCTCCCATAAAGATTTAAGGAGATGCCTTAAGAAGAGACACCTTGTCTTGCATGCTTTTCTTTAGGTGTAACGCAAAAACATGCAATATTTTTAGGCTAGGGATATATACATTATTGTAGTATAATTTAAACATATGGAAATTTCGTCATATAACACCAGATATTATGGGTTTAGATCGTGATTTTCCAGTATAATTAGATTGGCTTTATGAGGATTATACTGCACAACCAATGCTGTCAATAAGTTATAGGCATTTTTTAAAATTCACAACGTATTGTGATTGATTCCCCAAGTTAAAAAGTATAGCTTGCCAAAGTATTTATCGAGAACTTGTCTGTTTTTATTGAAGATTACAGAACAAAACATGAGATATCAAGTAATTAAAGGTTTGATACAGAAACCTTCACTCTTGAATTAATCTTCTTTTGGTCTACCTTTTAACTTTTAGATTGTGATATCCAGATGGTTTATGAAAACGATATTTGGCTGCAATAATGGCAAGATATATGCAATTTCGGCTTTAGGGCGGACCGGACAATATTTTGGTTGATTTTTGGATTCCGCAATTAATAGCGATCAAGATTTGCAGATGAAATATTGTATGTATTGGCATTAAACGAATCTACGTATTTCAGTTAGAAATCAACAAATATTCTGGGATTTAAGACTACATACCGGATAAATGAGATTTTCGGGCGTTTTAATTTTACACAATCGTAGTAGCTGCAAACTCCGAATTAACAGGAATTCACAAGCCACACACTACAATCATCAAGTATTTGATGCTCACAGCCTCTAGCCCTTTATGCTGAAGGTGCTTCCTATGGTTGCTTTTTGTCTAAGAGACCTTATCACTTATTTTCAATATGATTGATGCTGTTGTACCAAGGGTCTCTCTGCTCTCAATGTGTATGTCACCTTCACAGTACTTCGCTGACTGACGTGCAATATATGCCCCGAGACCAAGTCGTGCTGACCCTTTTATACCGAGAATCTTGAAAAAAGGTAGCTGGGATTTCTCCCTCTCTTCATTGCTCATTCCTCTACCCTTATCCGCGATTTCTAATATCAAATTATAGCCTTCCTTTTTCGCCGATACCACCACATCTCCACCTTTTTTTGGATCATAGGATTCTACTGCATTAATTAGGGTTTCTTGTAATGCTGTTGCTACTGCGAGGTTACTACCTGAAACAGAGGGCAACTCTTCCCAGCTCACTGATCCTTTCTGTTTTGGATTATAGGTGAATTGTAACTTTACCTTGGGATCTATTGGAAACTCTTCACCTTCATATGTCTTCAACGGCTGTCCAGAGAAAAAGGGACCGAGTATAGAACTGATATCTACTGAACTTATTTTCCCTAAGGAGCTTTCCCCTGCTTTAGTGAACTTCCTGTAAGCGCTGATACCTGTTAAGAGCTTTGTAATATTTCCCTTTATATTCCCAAGCTCACCCTTTATTTGCTCAATGCTATCTCTAATTTCACACAACTCAATCTGACCATAGATAGGCGTGAGTAGGTTGCTCAATGAGTCACCTATAAAGTTCTCTAAAACAGTGCTCAATGTCTCAAGAGCAGCTGCTTGTCTTAAAGCTTCCTCATTCTTTTTGTGCTCGGTAATGTCTTCAGTTGCTATGATGGCTCCCTTATAGAATGGAGATACCATTATAGATAGCAACTTGTCACTATATTTTCGTTCAGGGAACCTCCTTGTTTTGCCCGATCTAACGCATTTCATTAACTCGGCATACATGTCGGTTTCATGCTTGCCAGCATAGTCCTTATACATTACATCTCCAATATTAGGCAGCCTGTCGCCCGAATTCTTCTTTGCAAGGTTAAAGCTGGTCACTCTTCCTTCAAGATCAACGACTACAGTTTGGATCGGATTGTATTCAAATAAAGCCCTATTAAACTCCTCACTCTCCCTAAGAGCCTCCTCTATCTGCTTTTGCTCGGTAATGTCTGCTGCATAGCCAATAAGCCCAACTACATTTCCTTCCTTGTCCTTTAGTGGAGCTTTACCGGTTCGAGCCCATCTTGTTCCTTCAGGACTGTCATAGTGCTCAATAATATCCAATTTCGGCTTTCCCAATTCCATGACTTCCTGGTCATCCTTCATCATGTCTTTCCCATGCTCAGGGAAGAGTTCATCAGTAGTTTTTCCTATAATCTCCTCTTTTGATAGTCCAATCATATTGTCAAAGGCTTGATTTGTTAGAGTAGTCTTTCCATCCCTGTCTTTTTGGAAGATTATTACCGGTACTGCATCCAGAATTGTCTGCAATTCCTCCTTTGCACGTTTGTGCCCAACGGCTTCTTTTTCTAACTCCTTGACCCTTTGTTGTAGTTCTTCGTAAGTTGGTTTTCTGGCCATCATAAAATCCTCCAATTGACCTTAAAAACATTCACCAGGATAAACTAATTCATCCTCATGAGGGCTTATTTCTGACCTTGAATCTATTCCCTTTCGGTAAGTGACATCATAACTCAATTTTTAGAGGAAAAAAGGGGATTGTCAAGGTTTCGTTTTTCAAAGCAGGAGACACTATATAGTGTGGTTTGTCCTTCCATTAGAAAAGTTATGACTTCGTGCCAAAGTCAGAATATCCTATCAGTCTGATTTTATGATAGATTACAAACCGTATAGTGAAAATTTCAGTCCTCCGATTTTCAAGAAGTATATGAGAAACAGTCAACGGGCAGGAAGAATCAGTATAACATCATCAGAATCGTATTTGTTTGGTCCTATATTATTAGGTCCGAAAGAACCTATAACAGCAAAATCCTCTCCGTCTATTTTGTAATCTGGATCAAAAAAGTAGTTGCTTCCCCAGGGGTCCTTCGGAATGGACTGAATGTAAGGTCCATCCCAGTTGGGAAATTTACCATTAGTTGAAACCAGTCCCGCCTTGGTTGAATTAAGGTCCCAAACTTCCTTATCTGCTGTCACACCAACATCATTGGGGCCAGGCCACTTCTCGGTGTCGGACGCGAGTAGCTCAATGACAAGCTGGATATTTTTGAGGTCTGACTTGGCTTCAGCGATCTTAGCCCTTCTCCTATAAGCATTAAACTGAGTGATAGCGATCGCCGCCAGAATACCGATTATGGCAATGACGATCATCACCTCAATCAACATAAAACCACTTTCTCTGGTGAATCTTGTTAAAATTGCTACACCCCTAAGCTAAGAGATGAAAACAGCTTACTATTTCAGGGAAGGAGTATAGGCAAACTACAGCTATGTTTCAAGCATAAGAGTTAGTTGATCCGGGCGGAGTCAATTCATCAATATGTTGTGGTGCCTGTTAATGTCCTCAAATTTAATAATAGCTTGCCAAAATCAATCGTACAGCCGAATTAAATTTCATTCAAGGTTTCGTTTGGTAGTCATAAGTTTTTTGGGTTTTGTAAAGTTCGCAATCATAGCAGTATCATTCAATCTCAACCTAAATGGCACTCATACAATACATAGACATATCCACTTGATTAAAATGACTCATTCAAGCCTATTTTTTATCAAGAATCTCCCTGATTTTTTTGGCTCGTGTCTCCAACTTT
>JAUWZC010000202.1 GCA_030615565.1 Desulfobacteraceae bacterium
CGGTGCGTGTTGTTCTGGGGCACTTCGTGCTCGTATATATCCATCCGTACATGGATGGCAATGGCCGTATGGGACGATTTCTTATGAACGTGATGCTCGCTGGGGGCGGGTACCCCTGGACCGTTATTCCACTGGAAAAGCGAGACGACTATATGGCTGCTTTGGAAAGCGCGAGCGTGGAACAGGATATCGCGCCGTTTGCAATGTTTCTTGGGCGCCTTGTTTCTGACAGTTTAGAAGGTAAGCCAGCACCACAGGTGCCTACCAGCTAATTATTGATATTGAATTTATAAGAATTCCCTTTTTAAGAGCGGATTAAGTGAACACTCTGAATTGTGTATAGGCTTCAACTGCAGCCCAACATATGCAAACCCAAATAAACGGAGATGGTTAGCATCCGAGTAACGAAAGCGTAGTTTTTTGTCCGTATGGATTTCTTAGGAGGGGGCTAAGATTTTCGGCCAATTTGAGCATAGCTCACCGCTCGACCGGCAGCCGGCTATTTTTTATAGGTATGCTTCAGCCGGATAATCCCGCTTCTAGCGGGATTATGTAGTCATCAATAAAAGGCGCAGGCGAATCGTCATCAATGGTGAAATGGGGTTCAAACCTAAACTATTGCTGGTTTCGTGAGTGATGCAGGTTAGAAAAACCATCCTTCTGAAAGCCTCTTTTTGGGGCAGATCGTTTTCTCCTCTTAGGTCTGGGATACGAGAACCATACCCACAATAAAAAGGGAAGTTGATAATATGTGGGTCTGGCAAGTTATCTGGAATTAGCGACTGAAGTCGTTTTGGAACCTACGTCCCCATTTATGTACTGCATTAATGATCTTTAGCATCACTCTATGTAGCATACTGGAAGCACAACCTTTGAGTAGCACCAATCCATCTTCGCAGTTGCTGTAAGGACCGCTGTCAGCCTTTCATCTAAAATCTGACCATCATCTCTGCAGAATAAGTACCGAGCTGGAGCAGTCGGGTAATTTGCTGTAAGATTAATTGAACCTCGGGTAAATTGTTTCCTTCGAATCTAGAACTTCTTTCCCTGACAACTTGAATTAAGCGCTCAGTTTCCCCAACAGCTAGCTTTGCGACCGCAAGTTCATCAGCAGGAAGCTGTACCTTATAAGATAAAAATGTGCGTTGTATCTTTTCACGACGATCTCCGGGTAAAGCCCTCATCTTTATTTTTCGAGGGCGCTTTATGGCCTTGATGACCTGCGTATAAGCCTGCTTGGCAGTCTTTAGTCTTAACTCTGCTACTTCCATAACTTTTTTTGCCATGAGAGGGTCTTTTTGTTCCAGTGCAACCAAGCCATCAAAAATCAAGGAGAGGCCATCAAAAAGGGACGAGCCAGCCCCGCGCCACAATTTATCTATCTTGCTTTCGGTAGGTTGATAAATTAGTTCTGCCTTAACAGCAGTGGAAAGCATAAGAATAACAACGAAAGGGGTGAAAAAGAATTTATTAGGGCGATAGTAGCGCATCGGACCCTCCTAGCCTAGCCTTACTTTTTCAAGCAGTTATTACCAAATGTTTTAAACTCATTGCTGTATTTTCCTTTAATTACTTTATTCTTCCAGAATCGAGAAACTGGCTCCTTCTTTATAAACCTACATATTTCTTCTGCGAACGTATCCCAATAGAGATCGGTTATTACTTTATTCCTTCGTTGATTAAAAACAGAAGAAAAGTACTGAATAATCTCCGTGATTTTCAGATCTGACCGCAAAAGAAGGTCATTATCGTACTGCTTGTTTTTGTCAAATCTATAAATGTAGTTTAAAACTTCGACGTCTTTCTGAAGAGAATTTAACAGCTCGCGACCATCCTTTTGAATATTATACACAGTTGTGGCCTCAAGGGATCTCTTTACTTCCTTAATAGACTCTTCTGCTTCTTTTAATTGGCAGTAAGCAAAAAAGACACCAAAGACAGCGAGAAAAACGCCGATTGTTGTGGCAATGGCAGCGATACCTGTTATTTCCTTCTCACGAGTTTGGAAGATATTCGGACACATTTTTAGGTGTATCACCATGAGGCAACCTCCTCGATGGGAGGTTAGTTGATTGAAAGGAAAATTATTAGTACAATGAAATGAAAAAAGGTGCCTAAAGTCAAGAAAAATCGCCTTCCAGAATTGCCTCAGAATCAACGATTTTGACCTCCCGAAGTGGAAGGGAAACATAATATATTGAGGCTCGGTTTGACAATATAAAATGTCATGTTTCGTGCCATAGTCAATTCTTTGATTTTCCTAAACTTTTATCAAGCTTACAAACACAAGTCATAAGTTTTTCGGACTTCAAATTGTTGCCAATCATAGCAGTAAGCTATAATTTTAGGCTGTTCGGCTCATATACAATATATGAGCATGATGGAAAAAAAGGCAGAGCCAAATGACCCTGCCTTTGATGTTGATCCCTTCTTATTAGATTTTTCTTAGTCTAAGCTTACGATATTGTTGAGGTACTTGGCAAATCCATTTTAGATGTCATAGTCATATCAATAATGACCTTCTAATAATTGCTATTGCTTTCTATTCCGGAATTATAAAATAATAAAGGCTCCTTGCAAAATAACTTGCTCCTACAGAAACTTCGCCATCCCATATACGCATCTCTATACGAGCAACACGACCACTCCATCCTGAAGGAATTGTAAAGTAAATTGTGTTAGTCTCTGATTGATATCCACAACCTGAATCACCTATGTTTATTTGGAAGACAAGATCATCCAGTGCCTCATTCCATATTCTGAGTACATAATCTTTGTTTTGTGCTGCTGGGTCTAAAGAAAGCTGTCTCGGCACACCGACAGATGCATTACAAGAAACAACTAAGCTCCCTGGATTAAAGGGATTGTCAACTCCTATACGAACATTTGAGAACCCAGGCACTCTTAAACGCAAGTCTTCGGGAGTAACTTCCATGGTATGTTTTTCATCAGGAGCTCCATCATTATATTTTACCAAAATCTTCCATTCACCTATAAGCTCACTTGAAGGCCCTGCATAGTACCACGAGGCCCCTACACTATACCAATTTTTGAAGATACTATCCTCTCCACAAATAAAATACCCTTTTTTTCTTTTTAAGGTGAGACCACTATCCTTATTTTTCATCTGAACCATCTTTAAATCATCAGCTGTAAATTCTCTAAAACCACCCTCACCATCAGGCACAGACTTTTTGAAGAAAACGTTTAACATCATCTGAGGCCCTAAATGAGGTATAAAGGGATCTATCGAATTGAAAGAAATATCCGAGTACCTTGCATCATATCCAATGCTAATATACATTATCCTATCCGATGAAAATTCAGCGAAACATAAACCCGCACTGGCTATCAGAATGAGCGTGACAGCCACTATTAATGATAATAATCTTCTCATATCTTTATCCTTTCTCTTTTTGTTTTACATTAGTAACTTTTTGAGCTCCTAACAAAAAAGGCAAGGTTCTGTTAGGAGCATGGCATGCACATTTTGAGGGATTTCTCCATGGGGTATTACCCTCAATCAGGATTAAAAGGTGGAGAAAACAAACTAATCCACTATCATATATATGCAAAAATCATGCTAAATTAAGCAGTTAGAAAATTGCTTATGATTTCAAATAGTTAAGATAACCTAAATAAAGCCTCATCTTGAAATGTGTAAAAGAATATATAATTATGAGAAGTTTAATTCCTTTCTTTGGTAAAGTTTTACACACTTTTAGTGGAGGTAATGGGAGAAAAGGGAAATCGAACTGGCATGCGTTGATAAAAGAGGAGGTCGGTAAAGGAGATATTAAGACAGGCTGATACTCACCAGCGGTGCATGCACAATATCCCCAATATGTTGTGGTATCTGGCACCAACTTCATTTTTAAGTATTCGTGCCATAGTCAGAACCCACGATCATCAAGATTTCATTACACAATAAGTTTGGTAATCGTAACCATAGCAAATTTAGGAAATAGGGTCAACTTCCTGTGAATCTTCCTGTGAATCTAAGATGTCAAAATTAATGGTCTTACAGTACAACTTACGGTAAGTTGACTAAGCTATTAGGGCGTGAAATTATAGATTGGAAACCGTAACCTTAAATATTTGAGTCTTCTTTTTTGGATGTTTATGCTGAAATCCCGATGACTTAAGTTGATCGGAGCAATTAACGATTACAAACACTATTGATTCATTGCCTTATTTTGAGCCTTGCCCAAATACTGCCTTCACTATTGCCTCCTCTATTTCAGGCGTTGGCCTCCAAAGGTACATATTCTCATAACGCTTCTGAAGAAAGTGGTGCTCGGCATCCACAACC
>JAUWZC010000043.1 GCA_030615565.1 Desulfobacteraceae bacterium
GATGGTTATGCCTGGTGATAATGTCTCTTTTGAGGTAAACTTGATAACCTCGATAGCTATGGAAAAGGAACTCCGCTTTGCTATCCGGGAAGGCGGTAAAACGGTTGGTGCCGGAGTAATAAGTGATATAGTAGAGTAAGGTTATACATATGAGGGATATTATTACCTTGGCTTGTGAAGTATGTAAGCAGAGAAATTACACTACTACAAAGAATAAAAGAAGAACTCCAGATAAATTGCAGTTCAAAAAGTACTGTCCATTTTGCCGTACCCATACCCTTCATAAGGAAACAAAATAGAAACAATTTATACAGGCCAGTAGCTCTAACGGTTAGAGCACCGGACTCCAAATCCGGGTGATGGGGGTTCGAATCCCTCCTGGCCTGCCATTTTCAGAAGAATTTAGCTTTTAATTGTTGGGTAGTTTTAATGTAAGGTTGATTTTCTAAAGATATTCTATTGTTTATGAAAAAGAAGAAGAGCCACAAAAAAAGAAGGGTTAGTAAGAAATCAAATATAATGCCAGGTACCAGCATTTCTAAACAGAGAAAAGCAGGTAGGCAAGTTATTCCAGAAAAAGAAGATCTTCAGCCAGCGCCGTTGAAGAAGGATGTTTATAAAAAAGCAGATAATGGCGCATTTGTACTCAAAAGATATTTTATAATTGCTCGACAGTTTTTGGCTGATGCCAAAGTGGAACTTAAAAAGGTAACCTGGCCTACAAAAAAGGAACTTTTATCCACTACAGCAGTAGTTATAGTATTAGTTCTTTTAATTGCCTTTTATTTAGGTATTGTAGATTTAGGTTTGGTGAAGATTATAAAGAATGTAATTAAATAGGTATTGGTAAAAGTCGGGTATTGGTGTGGAATTAAACTGGTATATAGTCCATACATATTCTGGATTCGAAAGCAGGGTAAAGTTAACCTTGCAAGAAAAAATTAAATCCTTAGGGAAAGAGGAGTTTTTTGGCCAGATAATAGTGCCTACTGAGCAGGTTGTAGAGTTAGTTAAAGGGAAGAAAAAGACATCTTCTCGGAAATTCTATCCTGGCTACATTATGGTTCAAATGGCATTGACTGATGAAACATGGCACATAGTACAAGATACAGAAAAGGTAACAGGATTTTTAGGTGGAAAAATGAAACCTGTTCCAATTTCTGAAGAGGAGGCACAGAGGATTCTCACTAGAATGGAGAATGGAAGGGAAAGGCCAAAACCAAAGTTCCTTTTTGAAGCAGGCGACGAGATTAGGGTGATTGATGGTCCATTTACTAATTTCAATGGAATGGTGGAGGAAGTAAAACCGGATAAGGCTAAGCTAAAAATTTTGATAAGTATTTTTGGGCGTCCAACCCCAGTTGAACTTGATTTTGTTCAGGTTTCAAAACTGTAGAAGAGAAAATATATGGCAAAGAAAATTATTTCAACGATCAAATTGCAGGTAAAGGCTGGACAAGCTAACCCTTCACCACCTGTAGGGCCTGCATTGGGACAGCATGGTGTTAATATTATGGAGTTCTGTAAAGCATTTAATGCAAGGACACAGGATCAGGAGGGTATGATTATTCCTGTAATTATAACGGTTTACGCAGATAAGTCTTTCTCATTTATAACGAAAACTCCACCTTCTTCTGTGCTTCTAAAGCAGGCAGCAAATATAGCTAAGGGTTCTGCTGATCCAAAGAAAGAGAAAGTGGGAAATGTAACCAAGGACCAGGTAGAGGAGATAGCTAAACTAAAATTTAATGACCTGAGCGCTGTTGATTTACAAGGGGCCTTAAAGATAATCGAGGGTACGGCCCGAAGTATGGGAATTACTATTGAGAATGGAGAAAGAACTTAAAGGCTTCGCCCTAATTGGCCTCTGGTCCGGAGGGTGTACTGGTGTGATGGAGTATTGCAGCGCTGGAGGGGTAGAGGGAAAAAATTCAATACTTCAGTTCTCCATTACTCCATTCCTCTGGAGACGGTTTGTACTAAAGGGCTTTTAATTTTCCCCGGTGCAGGATGGTGGAATAGAAATTCTTAAGTTTTAGGAAAATGTTGATATGCCTAAGAGAGGAAAAAAGTATATCGAGGCCGATGAAAAAATAGATAGGTTGAAAAAATATACCTTCAAAGAGGCTATTGAATTAGCAATAGATAGTTCATATGTGAAATTTGATGCCTCGGTAGACATATCTGTCCGGTTAGGCGTTGATCCACGCCATGCCGATCAGATGGTAAGAGGTACAGTTTCTCTACCTCATGGCATTGGAAAGCCAGTAAGGGTGATCGTTTTTGCTAAAGGAGAAAAGGAAAAAGAGGCGGCAGAAGCTGGTGCGGATCTTGTTGGGGCTGAGGATCTCTCGGAGAAGATCCAAAAAGGGTGGCTTGAATTTGATAAGGCTGTTGCTACTCCAGATATGATGGGCATAGCAGGTAAATTAGGTCGTATTTTAGGTCCAAGGGGTATGATGCCCAATGCAAAACTTGGTACCGTAACCTTTGATGTAGCCAAGGCTGTCACAGAACTAAAGGCAGGAAAAATTGAGTTCAAGGTGGATAAAACAGGAATAATACATACTTCGATAGGGAGGGTGTCTTTCGGGGCAGATAAGCTCCTACAGAATACCGCATTTTTTCTTGATACAATCTTACGGTTAAAACCACCATCCAGCAAGGGAACCTATCTGAAAAGTTTAACTATTTCAACCAGTATGGGGCCAGGTATTAAATTAGATACAGCCAATGTTCGAGATCTCATCAGCAGGTAACACTAGGTTGAAGAATTCAACATTAGGCCCCCCAAATTATTTGGCTCCCAAGATGATTCCAATCAGCAAAGAAGATGGGAGGTGAATTGATCTTTGGACAGAAAGGAAAAAGAAAAAATTATAACTGGCTTAAAAGAAAGGCTTGGAAAGGCATGTGGGACCTTTCTGGTTGATTACCAGGGGTTGAATGTAGATGAGCTTACAAAATTAAGGCGCGAACTGAGAAAAAAAGGTATCGAGTTTCAAGTTGTAAAGAATAGACTGTTGTTAATTGCATCTCAAGACACAGAGGCAGATATTTTAAGAGATTATTTAGCTGGGCCTTGTGCTTTAGCTATTACTTATGATGATGTGGTTACACCTGCTAAGGTTTTGACAAAATTTATGCAAGATTATGAGGCGTTAGAGATAAAGATTGGTCAAATAAACGGTAAACTTGTTGAATTGTCTGCTATTAAAAGATTAGCCCAGCTTCCTTCAAAAGAGGTTCTTCTTTCGCAACTTCTTTTTTCTCTTTCTGGCGTACCAATTTCCTTTGTTAGACTATTATCTGAAATGCCTAGAAGATTAATCAATGTTTTAGAAGCCATAAAAAGACAAAAGGCATAAAGACTGAATTGATGGACAAACTTTTATGAGAGAGAGTGATTTGATTAGTTACAAAAGCAATCCAACCGATGAAACAAGTTAAATAATTTTAACATGGAGGATATTAGGTAGATATGGCAACTAAGATAAGTAAAAAGGATGTAATTGAGTTTATTTCCAATATGACAGTTTTAGAACTGTCTGAATTAGTAGAAGATCTTGAAAAGAAATTTGGTGTTTCAGCTGCTGCTCCGGTAGCGGTATCAGCTACTACTGTCCCTGAAAAAGGTGAACAGGTCGAGGAAGCAGAAAAAACAGAGTTTGATGTGGTATTAACTGGAGTGGGCGATAAAAAGATTCAGGTGATTAAGGTTGTTCGGTCCGTAACAAATTTAGGATTGAAAGAGGCCAAGGAGCTCGTTGACAGTGCTCCTAATAAAGTAAAAGAGGGTGTTTCAAAAGAGGATGCGGAGAATATTAAGAAACAGCTTGAGGAAGCCGGGGCTATAGTAGATATAAAATAGACGCTAATTATGACATTACTTTTTGTTATGGTCATTTTATTTTTGATATTAAGCCATAAATCAAGATTTACCCTGTTAAAAAGAAATCCTTGCCATTTATGGTGAGGTGATCAAACCAAATAGGGCTGATCATGTTTAAAGCTTGGTGTCGGTTTTCTAATAAGATTTAAAAGGAGATCTTAGTGTGAACAAAAAAGATAGTTTAAGTTATTATCCAAGAAAAAGCTTTGGGAGAATAAAAACTATCCTTGATATACCCAATCTTATAGATGTGCAAAGAGATTCATATGAGCGCTTTTTACAAAAGAATGTTCTACCTGAAAAGCGCAAAGATATTGGACTTCAGGGGGCATTCAAAAATGTTTTTCCAATTCATGACTTGAATAAGACATGTTCCTTGGAATTTGTTAGATATTTTTTTGAAGATGTAAAGCACGATGAGGAGGAATGCCTTAAAAAGGGAATGACCTATGAAGCACCGACTAAGATAGTTGTTCAACTGTTGGTGTTTGATTTTGATGAAATTACTGGCAGTAAAAGTATCCGGGATATTAAGGAACAAGAAATATATTTTGGTACCTTACCAATGATGACCGAGAGAGGAACATTTATTATTAATGGGGTTGAGAGGGTGGTTGTTAGTCAGCTTCACAGGTCACCGGGTGCCTTTTTTGATAATGATAAGGGAAAAACACACCCTAGCGGGAAACCTCTTTATTCTGCCAGAATTATCCCCTTGCGGGGTTCCTGGATTGATTTTGAATTTGATGCCAAGGATATCCTTTTTATTAGAATTGATAGAAGGAGAAAGTTTCCATCAACCATTCTTCTCAAGGCCTTTGGCTATAGTGAAGAAGAAATCTTGCGGCATTTTTATAATGTAGAGAAGATCTTAATTGATAAAGGCTCCTTTAGGTGTGTCTTAGATCTAAATAACCTTCAAGGCCAAAAGATAACCGAAGATATTGTTGACCAAAAAACCGGGGAGATTATAGGGAGAAAAGGTGAGAGATTTAGTAAAAAATTGTACAAAAAGCTTATTGATATCGGTCTGAGAGAAATACCAGTGAGTTCAGGTTATCTCCAGGGAAGGATCGCTGCGCATGATATAGTTGATTCCCAGACAGGAGAAGTTTTAGTAAGAACAAATCAAGCTTTTGAACAGGAGAATTTAGAGCTTGTACAGGGCAAGGGAATCGGAGAGATTGAGTTGTTGATTTTAGATTCGGCAGAGGTCAGTACATCTATAAGAGATACGATGCTTTTAGACAAAGTCGTTACCACTGATGATGCTATTCTGGACATTTACCGAAAGTTAAGGCCAACGAGTCCACCTACACAAGAGATGGCCAATGTCTATTTCAATAACCTCTTTTTTAATCCCTCTACATATGATCTTTCTCAGGTAGGTCGCTTGAAGATGAATTACAGGCTAAACCAAGATGTTTCCCTTGAGATATGTACACTAAGAAAAGAGGATATAATAGAGACGGTTAAAGAACTAGTAAGGTTGAATGTTAAAGAGGGTACAGTTGATGATATAGATCACCTGGGAAATCGTAGGGTTAGGTCAGTAGGAGAGTTGTTGGAGGAAGAATACAGGGTTGGATTGATTAGGATGCAAAGGGCAATTAAAGAGAGAATGACCCTGCAAGATGTTGATGCCTTAATGCCTCGTGATCTGGTTAATTCTAAGCCTGTTTCAGCTGTAATTAATGAATTTTTTGGATCAAGTCAGTTGTCCCAGTTTATGGACCAAACTAATCCATTGTCAGAGATAACTCATAAAAGACGCTTGAGTGCACTTGGCCCTGGAGGATTGACCAGGGAGAGGGCTGGATTTGAGGTTAGAGATGTACATCCAAGTCATTATGGTCGTATATGTCCTATTGAAACCCCTGAAGGGCCAAATATTGGTTTAATTCTTTCTTTAAGCACCTTTTCGCGTGTAAACGATTTTGGTTTTATAGAAACACCATATAGGAAAGTTGAAGATGGTATTGTTTCAGCTAACATAGAGCATTTAACAGCCATGGATGAAGGGGAATATCCCATTGCCCAAGCTAATGAGCCACTTGATTCTGATGGTCACTTTGTTAGGGATATTGTAGCTGCCAGAAAAGGGGGTGAGGCATATTTAGTCTCTGCTAAGGAAGTTAAATATATGGATGTTTCTCCAAACCAGTTGGTAAGTATTGCTGCATCATTAATTCCTTTTTTAGAACATGATGATGCCAATAGGGCGCTAATGGGTTCGAATATGCAGAGGCAGGCTGTGCCTCTTTTGCAAGCCAAGTCTCCGCTTATTGGAACAGGAATTGAAAAAGTAATAGGAAGGCACTCAGGTGTGGCTGCTATAGCCAGGAGAGATGGGATTGTTGAAAGCGTTGATGCCTCTCGTATAGTTATCCAGGCAGAAAAAGAGGAGGATGGCGTTGAGATTTACAAGGTATTAAAATTCAGACGCTCGAACCAGAGCACATGTTACAATCAGAAGTCAATTGTAAAAAAAGGGGATAGAGTTAAAAAAGGACAAATTATTGCAGATGGCCCTGCCATGGAGAAAGGTGAACTTGCCTTAGGCAGGGATGTCATAGTAGCTTTTCTTTCTTGGGGTGGGTATAATTTCGAAGACGCAATTTTAGTAAGCGAAAGGTTAGTACGGGAAGATGTTTTTACCTCTATCCATATAGAAGAGTTCAGTCTTTTGGCAAGAGATACCAAACTCGGACAAGAGGAGATTACTCGAGATATACCTAATGCGGGAGAGGAGGCCCTAAAGGAACTTGATGAGAGTGGTATTATACGGTTAGGTGCTGAAGTAAGGCCTGGTGATGTTTTGGTTGGGAAAATTACTCCTAAGGGGGAGACTCAACTGTCACCAGAAGAGAAGCTCCTACGTGCTATCTTTGGTGAAAAGGCAGGTGATGTTAAAGATACTTCGCTACGGGTTCCGCCTGGTGTAGAAGGTATAGTTATTGATGCGAAGGTATTTTCTCGTAAAGGCGTAGAGAAAGATGAGAGGACAAAAGCCATTCAGGCTGAAGAGATAAGTCAATTATCAAAGGATAAGGAGGATGAGGTCGAGGTTATAGGAGGAAATGCTCGCGAGAAGTTAGCTTTTCTATTGGAGGGAAAACATCTTAAATCAGATTTGAGGCATACAGGGACAGGTGAGATTTTATTAGCAAGGGGTCAGGTTATTGACCAAGAATGTTTGAAGAGGATTCCTATAGATTTTTGGCAGGGAGCGAATATCGAGGCCGAAATGGAAGTGATTGAGAAGATGGAATCAATAGTCTTAATGTATCGTCAGCAGATGGAGAAATTAGATGAGCTTTTTCAGGAGAAGATAAAGAGGTTGGATATAGGTGATGAATTGTCGCCTGGAGTAATTAAGATGGTAAAGGTATTTGTGGCTGTCAGGCGAAAACTATCTGTTGGTGATAAGATGGCTGGCCGCCATGGAAACAAGGGCGTGATTTCCGTGATACTTCCTGCAGAGGATATGCCCTATTTTGCTGATGGTACACCAGTAGATATAGTTTTGAATCCTCTTGGTGTTCCTTCCAGGATGAATGTGGGGCAGATTTTAGAGGCCCATCTTGGTTGGGCTGCTCATGAACTTGGGAAACAGATAAGGGTATTAGTGGACAATATAAAAGATAAAAGTTTATTGAGAGATAAATTGAGGGAAATCTATTGGAAAGAATATGATCAGATGTTTGCTGATGTCTCGGATGAAGAAATTAAGATAAAGGCTGGTTATATGCAGGATGGTTTACATATGGCTACACCTGCCTTTGATGGGGCACAAGAGGAGGAGATAGTTGAGTGTTTAACAAAAGCAGGTTTACCTATTAGTGGGCAAGTGATTTTGTATGATGGTAGAACAGGTGAGCCTTTTGATCACCCTATAACTGTAGGTATAATGTATATGATGAAGCTCCATCACTTGGTAGATGATAAGATCCATGCTCGCTCCATTGGTCCCTATTCTTTAGTTACTCAGCAGCCTCTTGGTGGTAAGGCCCAGTTTGGAGGTCAGCGCCTGGGCGAGATGGAGGTCTGGGCAATGGAATCTTATGGAGCGGCATATTCTTTACAAGAGTTTTTAACTGTCAAATCGGATGATGTAGCTGGCCGGACACGGATGTATGAAAAGATTGTAAAGGGAAATAATTTTTTAGAAGCAGGACTGCCAGAGTCCTTCAATGTTTTGGTAAAAGAACTTCAGAGTCTCGGTTTAGAAGTAGAGCTGAACGAGGATGGAGAGCCTGAGGTTCTTTTAGATTACAATAACAAGAGCTAGAAAAGGAGAAAACCTTGGAAGATTTGTATGGTTTTTTTACAAAACCAAAGGACCCTCTAAGTTTCAAATCGATACAGATCTCTATTGCTTCACCTGAGAAGATAAGAGAGTGGTCTTATGGCGAGGTTAAGAAACCTGAAACTATTAATTATCGAACCTTTAAGCCTGAAAGGGATGGATTATTTTGTGCAAAGATCTTTGGCCCCACAAGGGATTACGAGTGTCTTTGTGGAAAATATAAAAGGATGAAACATAGGGGAGTGGTGTGCGAGAAATGTGGTGTAGAGGTTACGCACTCTAAGGTGCGAAGACAGAGAATGGGTCATATTGAATTAGCAACGCCTGTAGCACACATCTGGTTTTTGAAATGTATTCCCTCCAAAATTGGTTTGCTTTTAGATATGACTCTTAAGGCCCTAGAAAAGGTGCTTTACTTTGAGAATTATGTGGTTATTGATCCAAAAGACACTCCTTTAACTAAAGGTGCCTTGTTGACAGAGGAGCAGTATTTAAAGGCCAAAGAGGATTATGGAGACAGATTTGTAGCCGGAATGGGAGCTGAAGCTATTCAAATAATTCTCAAAGAAATAGATTTAGAAATGCTTGCTTCCAAATTAAAGGATGAGTTACTGAGTACCAAATCAGATGCCAAAAGGAAAAAATTTTCAAAACGCCTTCGAATAGCTGATGCCTTTAGATCCTCCAAGAATAAGCCAGAGTGGATGATAATGGATGTTATCCCTATTTTACCACCAGACCTAAGGCCTTTAGTGCCTTTAGATGGGGGAAGATTTGCTACCTCAGATCTAAACGATCTTTACCGCAGGGTTATAAATAGGAACAACAGGCTGAAACGCCTCTTAGAGTTAAATGCACCTGATATTATTATTAGAAACGAAAAAAGGATGCTGCAGGAGGCTGTAGATGTTCTGTTTGATAATGGAAGGCGAGGTAAGACTATTACTGGTGCAAATAAGCGGCCACTAAAATCCCTAAGTGATATGCTTAAGGGTAAGCAGGGTAGATTTAGGCAAAATTTGCTCGGAAAGAGGGTGGATTATTCAGGACGATCAGTGATTGTAGTTGGTCCTGATTTAAGGTTGCACCAATGTGGACTTCCAAAGCAGATGGCTTTAGAACTTTTTAAGCCATTTATTTACGATAAGCTTGAGGAAAAAGGTTTGGCAGGCACCCTCAAAAAAGCCAAAAAATTAGTTGAAAACGAAACACCAGAGGTGTGGGATTGTTTAGATGAAGTAGTTAAGGAACACTGTGTTTTGCTTAATAGAGCGCCTACTCTTCATAGGCTCGGTATGCAGGCATTTGAACCTGTTCTTATTGAAGGAAAGGCTATTCAAATTCACCCTCTAGTTTGTACTGCCTTCAATGCTGATTTTGATGGTGACCAGATGGCTGTTCATGTCCCTCTTTCTGTCGAAGCCCAGATTGAAGCCAGGGTATTGATGCTATCTACGAACAATATACTCTCACCAGCCAATGGTGATCCTATAATTGTTCCAACGCAAGATATTGTATTAGGTATCTATTATATGACTAAAGAGAGACCATTTTGCAAAGGTGAAGATGGGATTTTTGCTAATATGGAAGAGGTTAGGATGGCCTATGATGCTGGCGAGTTAGATTTGCATGCTGCGATCAAGGTTAGAATTAATGGCCAGATATTCAGGACAACCACTGGAAGGGTAATCCTTTACGAGGTTTTCCCCAAGGAGTTACCTTTTGAAACGGTTAATAGTGTAATAGCCAAGAAGGAGCTTAAGGATATTATTAATGAATGCTATCGCACTTTAGGGACTAAGGCTACGGTCATTTTAGCGGACAGACTTAAAGATATTGGGTATAAGTATGCTACCATCTCCGGTATTTCCATCGCAAGTAAAGATATGGTTACCCCAAGAAGAAAATCCGTAATTATAGAAGAAGCCGAAAGTGAGGTAAAAAAGATTGGGAGCCAATATAGTGATGGTTTGATCACTGACGGTGAAAAATACAATAAGGTAGTTGATATTTGGACAAAGGCCACAGAGTTAATTTCCTCAGAAATGATGGACGAAATGGCTGTGGAGGAATTGACAGCGCCTGATGGAAGGAGAAAAAAGTGTGATAGCTTTAATCCAATATTTATGATGTCTGACTCGGGTGCTAGAGGTAGTAAGGATCAGATGAGGCAGTTGGCAGGGATTAGGGGCTTAATGGCAAAGCCCTCTGGAGAGATTATCGAAACACCCATTACTGCAAATTTCCGCGAGGGCTTGACAGTTTTACAGTATTTTATCTCTACCCATGGTGCAAGAAAGGGATTGGCTGATACAGCGCTAAAGACAGCTAATTCAGGATATTTGACTCGCAGATTGATAGATGTGTCCCAGGATGCCTGTATTACAGAGGAAGATTGTGGCACTATGGATGGAATATGGGTAGAGTCGTTAACTGAGGGAGGTGAGGTGATCCAAACCGTCTCAGAGAGAATTCTGGGAAGAACCGCAGCTGAAGATATCTCAGACCCGATAACTGGAGAGTTACTGCTTAAGTACAGTGAAGAAATAGATGAATCAGCAACTCAAAAAATAGGGAGATCTTGGATTGAAAAGGTAAAGATTAGATCAGTATTGACATGCAAGGCAGTGAGAGGGGTCTGCAAAAAGTGTTATGGTCGGGACTTAGCTCATGGTAGAGAGATTGATATAGGTGAGCCGATAGGCATTGTTGCAGCCCAGTCTATTGGTGAGCCAGGCACGCAGCTAACCATGCGGACATTTCATATTGGGGGCACAGTAAGTAGAAAGGTAGAGCAGTCTACAATTCAGGCTAGGAATAATGGAAAGGTTAAATTTTATAATCTCAGGACAGTGATAAATGACAAAGGGGACAATGTGGTAATGAATAGGAATGGGGATATTGGAGTGGTGGATGCAAGCGGAAAGGAATTGGAGCGGTACCCCGTTATATATGGAGCTATAATTAAGGTTGATGATGGAAAGGAGATAAATCCTGGTGAGCTTTTTGTAGAATGGGATCCCTTTACTATACCGATTTTGACAGAGGCTTCTGGTAGGCTAAAGTTTGGTGATATTTATGAAGGCAGAACAATGCAAGATAGGCTGGATCCGGTAACTGGTAAATCAAGTAAAGTTATTGTTGCATCTGGTGACCCGGACGTTAGGCCAAGGATCTCTATCAAAGGTTCCAGCGGCAAGACAATCCAACTTTCTGGTTATTCAGCAGGGGCAGTGGCCAGGTATTTCCTTCCTACAGGTGCTATTATTATGGTTTCAGAGAGAGATGATGTCCAAGCGGGTGATGTTTTGGCCAAGATACCAAGAGAAACCACAAAGACTAAAGATATTACGGGCGGTTTGCCAAGGATTGCAGAATTGTTTGAGGTCAGGAAACCCAAAGATCAAACCCTTTTAACTGAGATTGATGGAACAGTATCATTTGGAAAATATGTATCAGGGAAAAGGAGGGTGATCATCACTCCTGAAATTGGCAAACCTGTTGAATATGTTGTGCCAAGAGGTAGACATGTAAGCGTTTTTGATGGAGATTATGTTAGGGCTGGGGAAGCCCTCATGGAAGGCTCGGCTAATCCTCATGATATTTTAAAAATAAAAGGACCTAAAGAACTATCTAAATACCTTGTTGATGAAGTTCAGAAGGTCTATCGACTCCAGGGTGTGAAGATAAATGACAAGCACATAGAAGTGATTGTCAGGCAGATGTTGAGGAGGGTGTTAGTTAAGGAAGTTGGGGATTCGGATTTTATTTTAGGAGAAGAGGTAGAGAGGTGGCGTTTTGAGGAAAAAAATCAGGAAATTGTTGCAAGCGGAGGTAAGCCAGCTGTTGGGGAGCCCCTTTTGTTGGGAGTTACAAAGGCATCAATTAATACAGATAGCTTTATATCAGCTGCATCGTTCCAGGAAACCACAAAGGTCTTGGCAGATGCAAGTGTAGAGAGCAGGATAGATTATCTAAGAGGCCTTAAAGAGAATGTTATTATGGGCAGACTTATACCGGCTGGAACAGGTTTGAATATGCACAGAAGGTTAGATATAGAAATGGAACAAGAATTTTTATAAAAGTGTTGAAATAATTTGATAGATAGAATAAAAGGCATTCAAAACATTTAGAGCAGGATAACTTTTTAAAGAGAAATAGATGCCAACAATTAATCAACTCATTAAAAATGGGCGGCAGAGGGTAAAGAAGAAGAGCAAGACACCAGCTCTAATAGGGTGTCCTCAAAAAAGGGGTGTATGTATCAGGGTGTACACATCTACCCCTAAGAAACCTAACTCGGCCTTACGTAAGGTTGCAAGGGTACGTTTGACAAATGGAATAGAGGTAACTTCCTATATCCCAGGGATTGGACATAATCTACAAGAGCATTCTGTTGTTCTGATCAGGGGAGGGAGAGTTAAGGACTTGCCTGGGATCAGGTATCATATCATTCGGGGCACCTTAGATAGCTCAGGTGTTGAAGATAGAAGGAGAGGTCGCTCCAAATATGGGACTAAGAAGCCTAAGGGCATTTAGTGATTAGGGATTATGAATAAAATAATTGAGAAATTGAGAAATTTTTCTACAAATAACAAACAACGAACAACGAACATTATTTAAGTTTTTTGGAGAGACTGAGATGCCAAGAAAAGCAGTAATTTTAAAAAGGGAAATCTTGCCTGATCCTAAATATAAAATTGAATTAGTTACTAAATTCATTAATAGAATTATGCAAAGCGGGAAAAAGAACTTGGCTCAATCTATTCTCTATAATGCCTTTGATATTATACAGGAGAAAACTAAGGAAGATCCGCTATCTCTTTTTCAGAAGGCTATTGAAAACGTTAAACCAGTAGTTGAAGTAAGATCAAGAAGGGTCGGTGGTTCTACCTATCAGGTGCCTATTGAGGTTAGATATTTGCGGAGGACTACATTGGGTATAAGATGGATACTCATATATGCCAAACAAAGGGGCGAGAAAGGAATGGCATCGAAATTAGCAGGGGAGCTGATTGATGCCTCTAAGGGAAGGGGTGGTGCCTTTAAGAAGAAGGAGGATACACATAGGATGGCGGAGGCAAATAAGGCCTTTGCTCACTATCGATGGTAAGGTTGAACTCCAAAGGCGTATCCTTGATATTACAAATGGATAGGATTTCCAAAACGTAAATTGATTATATTAAAAATAGGATTTATTTTAAGGAGGTAAACATAATGGCTAAAGAAAAATTTAAGAGGACAAAGCCACATGTAAATGTCGGCACCATTGGTCATATAGATCATGGTAAGACGACGTTAACAGCGGCAATGACCCTCTGTTTATCTAAGAAGGGTCTGGCT
>JAUWZC010000280.1 GCA_030615565.1 Desulfobacteraceae bacterium
GATCCTTTTGGGTTTATCTGCCTGGCACTTAGGGCACCATAATTTGCTTCCATCATCGCTCATCCTTTGAAGTACCTCGAACTTCTTTTTGCAAACACGGCATTCATACTCATAAAGTGGCATGTTAATTTGACCTCTAGATGTCTATATAAGCAAAGATCTTAAAATTTATGTCAAGTTTTTGCTGGTTTATTAGGGTAACGGTTAGGGTAACGAAGCCCGTATTGGTAACGGTTAAGGTAACGTGGAAATAAAAAGACGAATGACGTTACCGAAAAACGAAACGGGCATCGTAACCGTAACCCATAAACGTTACTCAGTATTTCGTATTTTCTTACTGACAGTGTCTCGTCGGTTTGAAGCAGAGCTTCGCTAGTTTTTTATATCATTTTTTAATTGCTAAAAACAAGGGCAAAGTCCATTACAGCCTAAATAAGAGAACCAATGAGATTTATATATTGTATAATTAAAGAGTTATCCTATAACCAGGCTCTGGAACCATCACATTCACTGAGCCTGCCAGATGTATGAATTGTTGCATCTTATCAATCGCCTGCCTTCTCACCTTCCTTTGTATATGGACTAGAGCAAGATTGGATGTCTCACATCTTTTCGCCATATCGATTGATTCAGTAACGGTTCCGTGTCCTGGGATTTCGGTTTCTATATGGAAAGCCTCATGGATGATGAGTTGGCTACCCTTAGCAAGGGCCAGGCTTTCAGGTGTGGCCTTGCCATCACCACTGTAATAGATTGATTTTCCCTGGACGTCTATTCTCAGGGCCAGGTCTCTTTGTGAATGACTGTTGATAGCAGCTTTGAAAGTGAGACCGAAAATTTCTACATCCTTCTTTGGCTCCACCTCCAAGAACCTGATTGGGAATCCTAACCTTTCATAAATACCAGGATAAGCTAGATCAAGAGATTTGCGCGTGAAGGTGTCTATCCCCTTCTGTCCTAAGAGTGTTAAAACCTTGCTACGTCCTTCTTCCCAAAAGCGAACCAATAGTGCAGGAAGTCCCAGGCAATGGTCACCATGAAAATGAGAAATCCATATGCCATCAAGTATATCGGCCTCTGGCTCCTCTCTCCAGAACTGAGGCGGAGCAGTAAAGCCGCAGTCAAGTAGCAATGTTACAGGCGAAGTCCCTACTCTATAATGGATTAGAATAGATGTGTTAGGAAACTCTTCATCAAATGCCTCGCCAACACCCAAAAAAATTACTTCAATCATAAGTCCTCCAAATTTCAGCCAATCTATTTTAAAATAATTGTAGAGGTTGCAATTCTGTATTATTGCTTCCCTATTAACAATCTAATAAAGATACGGGGCCACAGCTATACTTTTGATAAAAGGCTAAATAGCTGCGTAGACATGATTTAACTCTTCCCTACTTTTAAGTAGGCTCTTTTGGTGGTGGTACTATCCAGCCTCTACCAAACTCTAAACCTATAATGAGATGTTTGCAAATGTCAATGACCCCGCCCTTCCGGGCGGGTCTTGAAAAAGGAAATAATTCAATTTCCGCCTCCATCCCCACCCTCCCGGGTGGGGCATTTAAGGGCGGCGGTAAATTGTTTTAGAAACAATATCTCCTTTTACAGTCTTAAGCCAAATCCTATAGAAGTTCAGCTTTTAGATTGAAAAATTAAAGGCAAATAAATAGGATAAGGCCTCAACTAACAAAAAATGGTGAATATCATGCCCGAATTACGACAAAATCCTATTACAAAAGACTGGGTAATAATAGCTCCGGAGCGAAGTAAGCGGCCTAATCAATTTAAGCAGCATAGGGTCCAGGAAAAAATAACTAAGCTGGATAGGGAAGAGAAAGCTAGATGCCCATTTTGCCCAGGAAACGAAGAGATCTGCGGAAAAGCTGTTTTGGCATATTACGAAGACTTTGGAGAGGATGCGCAATCTAAATGGTCTCTTAGGGTAGTGCCAAACAAGTTTCCTGCTTTAGTCGAAGGTGAGGAAACATCTAGAATCACAGAAGGAACTGGAAATTTTTTTGTAAAAATGAACGGAGTAGGCTATCATGAGATAGTAATTGAGCATCCAGAACATTTCCAGACTATTGCTACAATGCCATGTAAATCTGTTGAGAATATAATTTCATCATACATTGAACGATACCAGGTGCTAATAAAGAAGCCCAATGTAGAGTTAATAACCATATTTAGAAATAATGGTCCAGGAGCTGGCACATCATTAAGACATCCGCATTCCCAGATAATTGCTAGCCCAATCATTCCAATTCATATCAGGCATATGATAGAGGAGGCGGTGAGATATTTCGATACCATGGGCAGGTGTATATACTGCAATATGATAAAGCAAGAGAAGATCTTAGGAAAAAGGGTAATATTAGAGACTGATTATTTTGTTGCTTTTGCTCCCTTTTTCTCACGAAGTCCTTTTGAAACTTGGATTCTTCCAAAAAAACATAAGGCATCATTTGCAACAATATCCAATATCGAAAAGAAAGATCTAGCCAGGGTATTAATTGATATCTTAAAGAGATTATATCATGGGCTCGATAATCCAGATTATAATTACATGATTCATTCGGCGCCATATCAAGAGGATCCTGCAGACTATTATCATTGGCATCTCCAAATACTTCCAAAACTCTATAAAGTGGCCGGATTTGAATTAGGCTCTGGAATATATCTAAACAGTACTAGTCCTGAAGAAAATGCGAAATACTTGAAGGAAATAAAGGCAGATGTTTCAGAATAATATGAAGAAACA
>JAUWZC010000214.1 GCA_030615565.1 Desulfobacteraceae bacterium
TCGGCTTTAATAACGATCAAGCAATAAAGGAGGCTAAAAGATGTCTCCAATGCGATTTAGAGCTAAGTGCTTCGATTCGCAAATACTATAACGTATTCTAATGAGTATAATCTTTGCGATTGCTCACTCAGCACTTAGTCCCGAGTAAATAAATACGTCATCGAATTTATGAATCGAGGGACTAAGTTTAGCACAAGACCCGGCGAGTAAATGAAACGTAGAGTTCCGTATCACAGTTGAAAAAGATAACACAAAAAGATTGCGTTGTAGTTTCTTGCGGAGTTTAGTCTGAAAATTAAACGCTAAAGTAATAATCCACTTACGGGCGCTCGATTTGACTAGTCCGTCACTTTCGAACAGGTAAACTCACATAGGATTAGGCTTTGATATTCCAATCATACCCAATGTTTTATAGAAGTGCATATATTGGCAAGATATCTGAAATTCTGCATTTCAATTTTTGGCATGTGTTTCAAAGATTCAATATCCACCAAATGAGACGGTAGCCAATGGGAGTAGAAGTAGTATATAATTTTATTGAATTATCTAAGGAAGTTAAACATGCTCTATCCTCACAACAATTAAAGATGCCCTATGTAAATGGCTACCCCCATGTTTTACATGTTATCACCCCAAAAGAAGACAAGTATCCTGACTTTCATAACTTTTCATAACTTTTCCTTGACAAACAAAATTAAAACAAATATTTTTAAGCTCCCATGTTATAAAAGCTGGGGCGATTCTGCAATGATCTTTTAATGCTGATTTGAGATTTATAAATCTGTGTAAAACCTGCCGAGCCAAAGAGTGTTATTTTATTGTAGCCGTCTTTTCTGTTTTGTGTTAACATAAGTCTTGAAGCGTAAGGAAGTGTGTGCTACTTGACAGTCTTCATAGCTACCTAGTAAAAGTATCAAGTTTGCTCGAGGGCAAACATTATCCTCGGAGGCCCCAGAATGGCCGAAACTAAGGAACAAGCCAAGAAGATTAAAAAGAAAGCTCAAAGAAGGTCAAAATCTAATCTTGAGCCGATGGATCATATCCTCGAAGCCCTAAGGGATTGTAATCAGCTCATGGATAAAGGTATCATAACGTTAGAGCTCCAATATCCTTATAGAGTAGTTTTTCGAGTAGACGAGGAGAGATTCAAAAGTCTTGAAAATTGGGACAATGAAAAACAGAAGAAATTTCGTCGGCTTCTATCGGAGGAGATAACCCTTGGTTTGCAAAGTGCTTTATCAGGCGATGTAATCCCTAACTTTGCCCCCTTTATAGATCCAAGGAAAGAGCGTGAGAAAGCTGAGCTTATCACAGAGGAAACAAGGAAACATCTTGTGACTGAAAACATCGAATCGTTGTCTCGTTTAAAACATTCTTCCAAAAACCATGTAATCCAGTCATTCGACTGGGAAATCAACACAAAAGAAAGGGACCGACGTCTAGGCAAATTGAGCAGGATGCGATACGCAACCGTTTCCTTATGGCATACTCAGCCCAAGCCATCCGAGCCAACCAGGAGGATCTTTTTTTGGCCGAATATTATTGATAGAGCTAAAGCTCAAAGTTTGACGCTGGACCTCCATCCGTATGAGATCAAAGGCCTAATTAATGATCTCACTAAGATACTTAAAGCATTAGAAGAAGACTCTTAATATTCTAGCAAACGGGAGATCATGATGCAGGAAAACAAAGTCAGACAAAAAGACTCTCCTAGTGACTTTAATAGTCTTTACCAAGAAATTGATACCTTCCCCGGGATCAAAGCACGGCTTTTAAATATCGAACAGTACCTGCGCGGCTTCTCCGGCTATGATCCAGACCTTCCGGAGCCCATAATAGCTGGGGGCAAGCACAGTTTTCTCTTTATTGAGCAGTTTTCTGGCACGTCCGTGGTTTTTGAACCTTCAATCGAAAGTAAGGACCATGTACGAGAGGAATTGGAGAGATCCAGAACTGCTGCGGAAGCTTTCGCTTCGCAATTTAGTAACTTACTCCAAAGGGTCACTCTTCACACTGAGCTGTGTAAAGTACTTCGCGCTTTAAGAGAGATAGCAGAAGCAAGCCCTAACAGAAGTTTTTTCCGCGCAATCGTCGACATCCACGACTGCACTAGGGCCAGCGATCCCGAGGAAATGAAGGAACAAATGGCAAAAGCTATCTGCAAAGTGATAAACGGCCTATCCCCTCTTATTACAAATAAAGAGCTGTACTGTCTGAATGAAGAATTATTCACTTCGGGGCTTCGTCCTTGGCCTACCCCCAAGATAGCCCGTAAAGCCCTGAAAATCCGGGCACCCGAGCTCTAAGCTGCTTCCACTTTGAACGCGACAATGGAATCATTATTCTTGGAGACAACAGCAGCGGCAGAGCGTATTTTCGGTCTGCCTGAGACCATGGCTTTCATCAATTCGGTCTGCGAAGGCAAGACGCTCCTCAGTTCTACTTATGTTTGGGGTGAGTTCCGCCGTACATTCCTTAATGACCACATTATTTGCCACACTGTCTTTGTGAATTCACTAGAAAGAGGCGAGGATCTAGCAACTGCACTAAAGCGCTTGCCTAGATTTTCAGAGCTCCGATATAAGCCCCGCAAACTCCGCAGGGCTTTCGATGTAGTAGCACGCTTACATGAGCAACCATTCGATTCTCTACAGGAGGCAGTTGAGCGCCTTGAGAATGAGATTTTATACAGTCTCCAAATCTCTTTCTTTGCAGGACTTCGCCGTCCTCTCCTCACGGGTGCAGATTGCCAGATGACACCACCCTTACCTCTGCAAGCCCCTGAGACAATTGCAGTCAAGCACCCTAGATTTGAACTGATCTCCAAATGTAGTAAAAGGGATAATCCAAATTGTAAAATAATCTCCTTTTGGAGAGACCACAAAGCCGATCTCAAAGCGATTGCGACAATGGCCGTTCCAAGAAATGTTAGCAAAACCTCTATTGATGAATTAAATGAATTTAAGAAGGCTGCCCAGGCTATTTTAGAGAACATAGATGTGGTACCCTCCGAGGCTTACGGGCAGCGTTGCTACGCTAAGATTGCCGATCTCATTATCTGTCTCGAATGCCCTCTAAATGTTCCCATTATAACTAGCAACCGACACCATTATGATCCATTGTGCGAAACACTCAGCAGACCTGAGCCGATATGCTTTCTGTCCTAACGTATCTATATCCACTTTTCGCGTGCAACATAAAGGTCATTTGCTCTTTTCCTTACTGATAACAGCTCGCTCTTTTTCGTAACTGTGACGGAAATAATAGCGGACGTACATAAGATTATAATTTGGTTTCAGTAATCACATATGATAGGCAGTATGCAAGCCAAGAAAATCACGAATAAATGCACTTGAGGCACTTTACCATATCACTGGTCGGAGAATTAATCGCCAAGAGATTTTCTCAGACAAAACGGGTTGCAATAATTTTTTAGACCGACTTGGTGACATATTGGCCGAGACCAAGACGTTTTGCTATGCGTGGGCCTTAATAACCAATCATTTTCATCTGTTACTGAGAACCGGGAATGCTCCGGTTTCAATAGTTATGGAAAGGCTTCTGAATTAAAGTATAAAAATGGGGCCAGCCTTTGACATGGGACAAAATCTAGAAATGATTCAATCCTGATTTTTAAGGCGCCTAAGTAAATATCAGTCCAGATTCCGTATCTCCTGAAGTTGTGATACCTGCTATGACCCTGCAAATATCAAAACCTTGAAATCCTGAGATATTCAAAACATATATGCAAAAATTGATATTAGCAGGGCAAACTCATTAAGGTATTCACCCTGGTTTTAACAGGATTGGAATTGTGTGGTAAAAACGTACCAATAGATTTACCAGTCAGAATTCACAAATTTGATTTTTGTAGATTTACAACTGATCGGGTTATTAGCATCTGTATTTCATTATTAATAAAAATCTGGCCGGGGCGAGTGGAATCGAACCACTGATTAGAGATTCAAAGTCTCTTGGCTTACCACTTGCCGACGCCCCATAAATGGCGGTGAGAGAGGGATTCGAACCCACGGGGCTAT
>JAUWZC010000192.1 GCA_030615565.1 Desulfobacteraceae bacterium
GGTGGGAGTAATGGACGAAAACGCTTTTAAGCACTATAAATATCTTATTTAGTGGAACAAAGAGTTAAAATGGGTAAAGGGGAGTTTGCCTGTAGACCTACCTTTGATGCCTGTTTTAATAATGTTATCAACGTGATTGATCCAAGGACAAGGGTTAAATGTATATTTTGTCTTCCTGGCCCTCATCCAGATAACGCCTGGTGCCAATGGGAGTTTATTCTTCCTGCGAATACGTAGGAAGTATTGGTGGTCTGATAATCCATGACAGATACGAAAAAAACGTCAATAAAGCTAAGGCTGGCCTCAACAGTTATTCTCATAAGAGAGCACGGTGGGGAACTTCAGGTCTATCTCCTTAAGCGGAGTGCCCGGAGTAGCTTTTTTCCCGGGACTTATGTCTTCCCCGGGGGAACTGTGGAAGCAGAAGACTGGGCCTCTGGGCTATGGAAGGAACACATAGGCTTGGATATTGAGAAGATTTCCCGAAGGTTAGGCGGAAGCCTGACCGAGGAAGAAGCCCTGGCCCACGGCGTAGCAGGCATACGCGAGACCTTTGAGGAGGCAGGTGTCTTTCTGGCCTATAGGAATGAATATACACAGGAGGGCCTGGAAAGGGTTCAGGACCGGCGTAGGGTGGATGGGCTTCCTAGAGGCTGGTTACAGGATATGGTGATATCTGGAGAATGGACCTTATCCTTGTCCAGACTCGCCCGTTGGGCTCATTGGATAACCCCAGAAGGCATGCCGAGACGATACGAAACCCGGTTCTTTCTGGCTTTTATGCCCCTAGGGCAAGAATGTAGTCCGGATGCAAAGGAGACCACCCATGGGATCTGGATCAGCCCTGAGAAGGCGCTCGTTGGAAACCTTCAAGGAGAGATCCTTTTAAGCCCACCAACCCTGGTTACTATGCACGAGCTTTTACAATATTCAGATATGGGAGATCTGGAAAAAGAAGTTCAAACGCATACATGGGGGGAAGTACTATTACCCCGTATGATCCGTTTGCCCCAGGGGACATTAATACTCGAACCATGGGATCCTATGTGTAAGCAAGGAGTTGAAGTTGACACCAAAGAACTGGAGATGGCCATCCTCCCTGTGGGCGAGCCCTTTTCCAGGATTTGGTATCATGGGGGGGTATGGACACCTGTTGGAAAGTGAGAGCGGCCTGGGATGCTGGGTAAAAAATATTGAAAATTGTCAGTATAATCATAATCCCCAGCCACCAGATACAGGTAAAGCAATCCCTGTGATAAAGGAAGCTTCATCTGAGGCCAGAAATGCGATAACCCTTGCTATCTCCTCTGGTTCGGCAATGCGCCCCAGAGGTGTATTAGCTATAATAGCTTTTTTATACCTTTCATCCATAAAGGTTTCTATGGTTGGGGTCCTGGTTAGCCCAGGCAGCACTACGTTGACCGTAACCCCATCCTGACCACATTCTTTTGCAACAGATTTTGTCAATCCAATAATTCCAGCCTTGGCGGTTGAATAAGCTACTTCTCCCTTTCCCCCAGTAATTCCGTAGATGGAGCTGACGTTTATGATACGACCCCACCCGGCTTCCCGCATGCCTGGAAGAAGGATCTGGATTAGAGTTAAAGGAACAGTAACATGGATGCCAAGAACCTCTTCAAATTCCTTTTTGTCTATCTTGGCTGTGGTGCCAGGCCGGTCAAATCCGGCATTATTTACCAGGATATCTATTAGGTCAATCTTCCGGGCATTTTCAACAGCCTCTCGGAGCTCATCCATGTTGGTTAGATCCAATACATGTTTTATGACCTTGCACCCCATTCTGGCTACCTCTTGTGCGACATTGCTAAGGGTCTCAGAGTTCTTGTCTAATAATACAAGATCCGCTCCTTTAGAGGCGAAGATAACGGAGCAGGCTCTACCAATACCCTGTCCAGCCCCAGTAATCAATGCTATATGACCATCAAGAGGCATCTTGAACACCTTGAATGCTTATGGAATCAATCTTGTGTTGGTTATTCTATTCATTTTATCAGAAGGACCTAAATAAAATTATATATATAAGTTTTCAGTACCAAATAGCAACTGAATTTTAACTACTATTAATCCCCGCTCCCATAAGGAATCAAGTTTAACCTACGTCCTTTTTTTGCTTAAAGGAAGTGGGGATTTAGATTGTCAGTTATGCAGGACACCAAAAGAGGAAATGTTGCGCTAATCAAATTAATTTAATAATAACCATTTAGGTGTCTTCTAAATTGCATCGATATGGATCACTGACACGCAACTAGGATTGAATATTATAAAATGTATTCAAAACTTTTTAGGGGATGCTTAAGGGAGAGATAGCAGAATTGTGCAATTTTGGCTCGATGTTCAAAACCACTATATATTAAAATCATATACCTGGATATCCTTATGTCTAACCTTGACACCTCATAATATATAACAGGCTCAGTTTTATTCTTGAGGTGTAGTTTAAGCTTTTTTTTCATATGGAAATTATCTTGGCTTTGGCGATATGTTTTTTCACCAATAATTATTTTGCCACCCTTTGCAATCTGCTGTAATTTTGCTGCAACGTTTACGCTGTCACCTATTGCAGTATAGTCCATTCTGCTTTTAGAGCCTAGGTTTCCCACAATGGCACTGCCTGTGTTAATACCAATTCCTATCTCAAATATATCTTTATCCTGTTTGGCTCTTACCTTCATCAATTTTTCTGTAGCATCTTGCTATGATTGGTTTTCGTTTAGGAGACCTGATCACTTACTTTGAATGAGATTGATGCTGTTGTGCCAGCGCCTTCTCTACTCTCAATGCATATATCTCCTCCACAGTACTTCGCTGACTCACGCACAATATATGCCCGAGACCAAGCCATGCTGACCTTTTTATACCAAGAATCTTGTAAAATGGTAGCTGAGATTTGTCCCTCTCTTCATTGCTCATTCCTCTACCCTTATCTGCGATTTCTAGTATCAAGTTATAATCTTCCTTTTTCGCAGATATCACCCTCCCTTTTAAAAGACCGGGTGATATACCTGTATTATAATAGAAAATGGTGACTTTTCCTCCATATTCTTAGTGCTAACGCCATTTACACCCTCAATAATTGACATAATGTTTTTCAAAGGATAACTTTTCATTAATTCGTCGTCCAATATGAGTATGCTGAAGAGGTCGTCACCGACTTTAACAAGATTGGCGCCTTTAATCTCGGTGGGGCTATCATAATTTATGCCGATAGTCTGCCCCTCGTACTTTTTGAGTAAATCCTTGATTTTCGGTTTTGGTTTCAACACATTTGTTATATCTTCTATCCTTTTTTGAAGTTCCCTTTCTTCCTCCTCTTTCTGTTTTCTCAATGCCTCGGTCCTTTCTTCCTCCTCTTTCTGTTTTCTCAATGCCTCGGCCTTTTTTTCCTCCTCTTTCTGCTTTCTCAATGCCTCGGCCTTTTCTTCCTCCTCTTTCTGTTTTCTCAATGCCTCGGCCTTTTCTTCCTCCTCTTTCTGCTTTCTCAATGCCTCGGCCTTTTCCTCCTCTTTTTGCTTTCTCAATGCCTCGGCCTTTTCTTCCTCCTCTTTCTGCTTTCTCAATGCCTCGGCCTTTTCTTCCTCTTTTTGCTTTCTCAATGCCTCGGCCTTTTTTTCCTCTTCTTCTTTCTTCTCTAAAAGTTCTGCCTTTTTTTCCTCGTCAGTTTCACCTCTTGCCTGAATCTCATAATATTTTAAGAAAACAATCCCACACTTAGAGCACTCCACGGACAATGAATCATTCTCTTGTCCACATCTGGGGCATGTTAGTGGTTTTTTTTGTTGATCATCAGTTTTGGAAATTGGTTCCTTTACTTCACCATTGCTTTGTTTCTCCTTCACAAATAACGCTCGAAGTTCAGGAAATAATATGAAGGAACTCCCACATCTATTACACTCTTCCGATGGAAATAGATTTTCATGTCCACATTTGGGGCATGTGATCATCTTTTTAACCATTTTTCTCCCCCTTTCCCATTTTATTTTATCCTTCAGAAGGCTTTTAGATCCTGTTCCGCAACAAACCTCTTAACCTCCATGTTTTCTCATTTTCATTCTGTTATTTCCCATATCCGTTATTCCATCAATAACATACATTCAATTAAATGCGTGCCCGCCCTCTTACTGAAGTCGGCTTACTCACACTGTCTATAAATAGCATTTTCAGCATGGGCAGGTCAATGTGTGAAGAAGCACTGAACATTGACTCTTAATGATAAGATTACAAAACTCAGGCAGAATCGTTAGCCTGAGTCAGAGGTGCAGGATAAATGAAATTGGCTTTTCATCGTTTATGACCACTAGCGAAGCTCTGCCTCAAACCGACGAGACACTGTCAGTAAGAAAATACGAAATACTGAGTAACGTTTATGGGTTACGGTTACGATGCCCGTTTCGTTTTTCGGTAACGTCATTCGTCTTTTTATTTCTACGTTACCTT